>JAJZCP010000083.1 GCA_021846065.1 Acidobacteriota bacterium | reverse complement strand
GGAGGGTCTGTGGGCGAGTCGTCTGAGCGTGAGTGTGGGTTTTGTGGGCAAGGCTCCGGTGCGATCGGCCTCGGCCTTTGGGCCGGGGCGGTCGGCGAGCTGGCATCGCGAGGCGGTGATTGCCGAATGTCAGGACAATGCGATGCTGATTGATGTGATGCGCAAGCTGTGGGAGAGCCGACCACAGGGTCGGCAGCATGAGCAGCCGTTCTTTGTCTCGGTGACGCTGGGCGGACTGGTCAGCGACGCGGAGCACTCGCTTACCTTGTTTGACGGCGAGGACAGGAGCGATCAGCGACGCGAGCTGTCGCGCGCCATGGATGCGCTGAACCGGAAGTACGGCATGAGCACGCTGGCTCCGGCGACAATGATGGCCGCGCTGAAAGCGGCTCCGACGCGGATTGCGTTTGCATCGATCCCGGAGATGTTCTGAAGCGCAGCGTAATGTGCCTTTTCCCGCAACAGTCTTACGTGACTGCAAGCTGCGAAAATGCACTAGACTGACAGCGTGGCGATACAGAAGACACAGCAGGCGCGCACCAGTTATCGAGGACGGCTGGCACCGTCGCCGACCGGACTGCTGCATGTGGGCCATGCGCGAACCTTCTGGACGGCGAGCCAGCGGGCGCGCGATGCGGGTGGAACGCTGATTCTGCGCATGGATGATCTGGACCCGGAGCGCAGCCGCGCCGAGTATGCCGAGGCGTCGATCGAGGATCTGCGCTGGCTGGGCATTCGCTGGCAGGAGGGTCCGGATAAGGGCGGCGAACGGGGACCGTATCAGCAAAGCAAGCGCCTGCCACACTATGAGGCGGCGCTGCACAAGCTGATTCGCCGAGGATTTGTCTATCCCTGCCGCTGCTCGCGTCGCGATCTGTCGCGAAGCGCGCTGGCTCCGCATGAGAGTCGTTCCAGCTATAGCTCAGCCGGGCATGGGATGCAGCTGCGTGGCGGGGACTTGCGTGATGCGGAGTCTCGTGGCGGGGACTTGCGTAATATCGACACGGACGATGAGCCGATCTATCCGGGAACCTGCCGGACGTTTGATGTGGAGCTGGCGCAGCTTCCCGGGCCAACGTCCGCGCGGCTACTGCCTCAGAATGTGAACTGGCGCTTTCGCGTGCCGGACGGCGTGCCGGTGGAGTTTGTGGACCGGAATCTGGGACCGCAGCGTTTTGTGGCCGGTGTGGATTTTGGAGACTTTCTGGTGTGGCGACGCGACAATGTGCCAAGCTATCAGCTTGCTTCGACGGTCGACGACGGCATGATGGAGATCAGCGAAGTGGTGCGCGGCGCGGACTTGCTGAAGTCCACAGCGCGGCAGATTCTGTTGTTTCGCGCGCTGGGCTACGCGGCGCCGAACTGGTTTCACTGCGAGCTGGTGCTGGATCACAACGGGCAGCGATTGGCCAAGCGCCACGATGCTCTGGCGCTGCGCACGCTGCGCCAGCGTGGACTGACGCCGATGAATATTCTGTCGGCGGCGATGCCGGTGATGGCATAAACAAACAGCTACTTCAGCTTCAGCTCAAAGTGCAGTTCTGTGCGTGAATCAAAGGAACTGATGCCTTTCACGCTGCTTTTGAGCTTTCCCTTTTGCGCCCATACCTGATAGTCGTCAATCATTCCGATCTGGGCAAAGCGAAAGTCGCCTTTCTCGGTGCTGGTGAAGCTGCGAATGTTTTTGGTCTTCAGGTCTTCGAGAAACACAGTCGCGCCGCTGACGGTTTGACTGTGATCATCGATGACGATGCCCTCGATATCGCGACGGCTGAAGTTTTGTGCTTGAGTGAGAGGGGTGGACAGCAGAATGCCGCAGGCCAGCGCAAGCAGGCAGACGGACACAGCGCGGCGAAAGATGACGCCACGTTGATCCGAGGATGATTCCGGTGCGGTCATTCTTCTTCGCCTTCCTCGTACAGGTCTGCATCTTCCTCGTCCAGGTCATCGGGATCGACAGCGGCCAGTTCCAGCGGATCGATGGCAACAATTTCATATTGCGCGCCGCATTCATCACAAACCACGATGTCGCCTTCCTCGACAATCTCTTCGTCAATGTCCAGCGGGCTTTCGCACTCAGAACAATCCGGCATAGCGGGTAAATCCTCCAGGTATCTCGATTGCGGACGGAAGCCGTCCGGCAATCGCGGCACGGCAATTTATGATTGCATCAGGATGCAGCCCTGACTTGGCTAGTTTGAGGTGAATGGCGGGCCGTGGTCAAGCCCCAGGCAAGCCCCGCAGCATGTCGAGTCCTGTATCCGATGCAGATGGGGATCGTGAGCCGGAGAGGATAAAAACAGTGAAACGCTGGAGTCGGATGGGTGGAGTGTGTGCCGCGGTTGTCCTCTGTGCGGCGAGTGTGTCAGAACAGTCGAAAGCCGCAACGATGCAGGTTCTGCCGGATTATCGGGCCTATGGCGCGCCGCTGACAGCCGCACCGGCTGACCCGCAAATCTCCGCGGCGCTGCGGCAGATTTCTGCAACGCGGATCCAGAAGACGATTGCGACGCTGGTTGCGTTTGGCACGCGCAGCACGCTCTCGAGCATGGAGACGGACCTGCCGCAGGGACAGGGCGTGACCGCGGCCGCGGATTGGATTTACGCGCAGTTCGAGTCGATCAGCCAGCAGTGTGGCGGATGCCTGGAGGTGAAGCGCGATACCTTTGTGCAGCCGGTGTCGGGTCGTGTGGCGCGACCCACGACGCTTACAAATGTGTACGCGATTTTGCGCGGAACCGAGCCAAACGGACCGATCTTTCTAGTGACCGGGCACTACGACTCCCGCAACACTGCGATCATGGACGATCATGGGGTGGCTCCAGGTGCGAACGATGATGCTTCCGGCGTCGCGGTTTCGCTGGAGTCGGCGCGGGTGCTCTCGGCAGCGAGCCGCAAAGCCGGCTGGCCGGGCACGCTTATCTTTGTCGCCGTCGCCGGCGAAGAGCAGGGATTGTACGGGTCCGGACATCTGGCGGAGCTGGCGCGCAGCCAGGGATGGAATCTGGCCGGGGTGCTGAACAACGACATTGTGGGCGGCGATACGACGCCGGGAGACAGCCTGCAGCGAAAGGACGTGGTCCGCGTCTTCTCCGAGGGAGTGCCGACAACGGCCACGCCGGAGCAGACGCGACGCATTCGCGCACTGGGGCTGATGGACGACGCGCCCAGTCGGCAGCTTGCTCGCGCGATGGATGCCGCGGCAAGGACGTATCTGAACGGGCTGCACGGCGAGCCGAAGTTCACGGTGTTTCTGGTAGCCAGGCCGGATCGGTATCTGCGTGGCGGCGACCACATGAGCTTCAATCAACAGGGGTTTGCCGCAGTGCGCGTGACGGAGTGGCGAGAAAACTTTGACCATCAGCACCAGAATGTACGCGTGGAAAACGGCGTGCAGTATGGCGATCTGCTGAAGTTTGTGGACTTCCGCTATGTGGCGAATGTGGCGCGGCTGAATGCGGCGACACTGGCCACGCTGGCCGCAGCACCGAGCGCGCCGCGCGGCCTGCGAATCCATGCCGAACGGCTGGAAAACGGGACCACTCTGAGCTGGAATGCACCGGAACCAAAGTCTTCCCGAGCCTTCCACTATCAACTGGTGTGGCGCGTGACGGATGCCGCGGACTGGCAGTACGGCAAGGCTATTCCGGCATCGGGCGCGCAGCCGGTCCTGGTGACGGTGCCCGTTTCCAAGGACAATGTAATCTTTGGTGTGCGCACGGTGGATGCGGATGGACATGCCAGCGTTGTGACGACGGTGGAAGTGCCTGCGGGAACGCCCGGCGGCGCGAAGCATCCGTGGGAAACGGCGAAGTAAAATCCCGCGTCCCGGAATGACAGCGCGGCAAGTGTGGATGTAACCTGACGAAAGAGACCCATGCCCGGCTATCGTTCCGTCCAGTTCGCTTTTCCGGAGTTTTCCGGAGCCACACGCAAGCTGATTCTTTGGAATCTGGCTGCCTATTTTGTCCTGCTGGTGGCTGGTGCGCTGCATCTGCCGGGTAGTGGATTGCTTCCGGGCTGGCTGGGGTTGCTGCCGCCGTATTTTCTGCACGGAATGCTGTGGCAGCCGCTGACCTACAGCTTTGTCCATCTTTCCTTGCTGGGCACGGCGCTGGAACTGCTTTCACTTTGGTTCATCGCAGGTTTTCTGGAATCGTTCCATCCGGGCAAGTGGGTGATGGGGTTGTATGCGGCGTCGGTGATTGGCTCGGCTCTGACCGCGGTCGCCATCTATGCGCTGGAGCTGGCGACCGGCCACTACGGCGATATGGCGATCCTGACCGGGTGCATGGGCGGCATCTTCGGGCTGATTACGGCCATCGGAATCCTCTACGGCGAGATGGAGTTTCAGCTTTTTTTCGTGCTCGGCATCAAGGCGAAGTATCTGGCGATTCTCTATGGTCTGATTGCGCTGGCGGAGACCTTTGGCGACCAGCGTATCTATGCATTTGCGCAACTGGGCGGAGGTCTGGCGGCGTATCTGTATCTTCGTCTGGCGCCGCGCAAAGGGCTGTTTTTCAGCCTGAGCGAAGGATGGTACGGGCTGCGAAACCGGTATTACCGATGGAAGCGGCGACGTGCGGCGGCGCGCTTTGAGGTCTACATGCGCAAGCAGGGGCGGACGGTGCGGTTTGACAGCCAGGGCCGTCTGATCGAGGACGATCAAGACTCGGGGAACGACCGAAGCCATTGGAACTGAGGCGATGCGGGTCGAATGAGTTTTCTCCCATGCTTCTCCCGTCAGCATGGGTCGTGAACTGCCTGCAATCTGTGCATGGCTCGATCTTCCCATCCCGCGACGCAGGTTCCGAGTTTGCCGACGGTTGTGCCAGGTTTGGGTCAGATTCCAGACTTGCCTCCGGTGCTGCCACCGATCGACAAGCGCTCTCTGCCACTTGCGCCAGGAGCAATCCTTCCGCCGCTGGACTATGCGGTGGGTTTTCAATGTGTTGGGCCGGCCTGCGAGGATAGCTGCTGCAAGGCATGGGATCTACGGATGGACCAGGCGACATATGAGCGCTATCAGTTGATTCCAGCCGAAAGCCTGCTGGGACAGGTGGTGCAGCAGTCCGTAGTCGTGCTGCCAGAGCCGCGCGAGCAACAGTCGTATGCGCGGATTCTGCTGAACGAGGCTCTGGAGTGCCCGTTTCTGACGGAAGAAAAGTGGTGTGGCATCCAGCAGACTCTTGGGGAAGAAGCGTTATCGCCAATCTGCCGGACGTATCCGCGCATAGCGCGAAAGTTACCCTCGGGACGCATCGAGACAACCCTGCATCTCTCCTGCCCGGAGGCAGCTCGGCTGATGCTCCTGACCGGAAGCACGGAGAGGATTGGAGTCTCTGGAGGGAAAACCGCCGCGTCCAATTTGTCGGCTGCGCCCAGTTTGCTGACCGGGTATGACGCGTTGGTGAAACAGAGCTTGCGTGCGATGGCTGCCTCCGATGCTGCCCACTTCGACGGGACTCGATTTGCGGAAATGATTCTGGTCCTGACGCGTAGCTTTCTGCGGCTGCTACTGCGTGATCGCCGCTATTCGCTCGGCGAACGTCTCTGGCTGATGAGTGTGTTCGCATGCCGCATGCAGGCCTTGCTGCCGATCCGGGATTCCGGCGCAGCGAAACAATTTCCAGCACTGCTCGCGGAGTTTTGCCGACTGGCTCAAGCCGGGACGATTCTTCCTGCTTTGGCGCAAGTGGCAGGTGAGGCGACGATGCAACTGGCGTTGACGCTTGGGCTGGTGAATCAACGGCTGGGGCGGGCGATGAACAGCCTGCGCTTTCTGGATGACTTCAAAGCTTTTCTGGATGGGATCGGTTATCGGCCGGGGATGACTCCGGAGAGCCTGGCTCCATCCTGGCTGCGAGCCGAGAGTGAGGCTTTTGCGCCGTGGGTGGAAGCGCATCCCTGGCTGCTTGAAAACTATCTGGAACATGCTCTGGATCGCAGTGGATTTCCCTTTGGCAAGGACTGGGATCAACCCAATCCAGAGGAAGATTGCCACGCGCTGTTGACGCATTTTGTCGTCCTTCGCACGCTGCTGATTGGTGTGGCTGCAACGCGAGGATCAGACTTCTCGGCCGAGCACGCCGTGCGTCTGGTGCAGAACTACAGTCGCATGGTAGATCATCATGCAGAATTTCTGGCGGCTGCGGCAAGGATGCTGGCCGAGGTGCACTGGACAGATTCCGGCAGTCTTGCGGGGCTGCTGCTGGAGTGCTCCGGAAGGACAGGGAACAGTCACCCGGAAGACCGCGCAATGGCATAAAATGCAGAGGATATGAGCAAGAAAAACGTAGGACTTTTGTTTCCAGGTCAAGGCTCACAGGCGGTTGGCATGGGCCGTGCGCTGGCTGAGGCATTTCCAGTGGCGGCGGAGACCTTTGCGGAGGCCGACGAAGCGCTGGGATTTGCGCTCAGCCGGGTCTTTCTCGAGGGTCCGGAAGACGAGCTTCGGTTGACGGAGAATACGCAGCCGGCGATTCTGACGGTTTCCGTGGCGGCGTATCGCGTGTTGACGGCGCACGGCGTGAATGCGTGGCTGGCGGCAGGGCATTCGCTGGGTGAGTGGTCGGCGCATGTGGCGGCAGGGACGCTTGGGTTTGCCGATGCTGTTCGCGCGGTGAAAGCGCGTGGGCGCGCGATGCAGCTGGCGGTTCCAGCGGGCGAGGGCGCGATGGCTGCGGTACTGGCGCTGGACGCGGCAACAATTGCCGCGATCTGCACCGAGGTGGCCGCAGAGACGGGACAGGTGGTTTCTGCGGCAAACTTCAATTCGCCGGACCAGACGGTGATCTCCGGCTCGAAGGC
>JAJZCP010000082.1 GCA_021846065.1 Acidobacteriota bacterium | reverse complement strand
TTGGCTGCTGCCGTACCCGTCAGCATCCCCGGCGTGCTGCATCGCACTACCGTGGATACGCTGGCAGCGGAAGTGCTGCCGTTGCTGGAAGCTATTCGCTACCTGGAGCGGAACGCCGGAGCAATTCTCGCACCTCGGCGAGAGCCGGCTTTTCGCGCGCCGTTCTGGCTGGGCCGCACTGGCGTGACGACCAAGCGGGTTCCGCTGGGCGTTGTGCTGATCATCGCCGCCGGAAACTATCCCCTCTTTCTGCCCGGCGTGCAATTGCTGCAGGCGTTGATGGCGGGGAACGCTGTACTCGTTAAGCCGGCGCCTGGAACGGGCGCAGCGATTGCGCATCTCTGCCATATCTGCTGCGAGGCTGGAATTCCCGCGGCACTGCTGACTGTTCTGGATGACACGGCCGAGGCAGCCATCGAAGCGATACGCGAAGGCGTGGACCAGGTCTTCTTCACCGGGTCAGATCGAACGGGTGTTGCGATTCTGCGACAACTGGCCGAAACGGTGACGCCCTGCGTGCTGGAGCTCTCCGGCTGTGACGCGGTCTTTGTACTGCGCACCGCCGATCTTGATCGTGCTGTGGACGCCATTACATTTGCTGTGCGTTTGAATGGTTCCGCAACATGCATGGCGCCACGGCGCGTGTTTATCCATCGCGCTGCATGGCCGGTTGTTGTTCCGCGACTCACTCAGGCTTTGCAGGCCATCCCGCCCATCCCAATTCCGCCGGCCACGGTTTCGCGCCTGCGTGCGCTGGTACAGCAAGCGGAGATGTGTGGGGCACGCTTATTGCTGGATGGGCTGCATGATGCGGCCGCGGGATGCGCAGACGCCACATTGCTCGACAGCGTAACGCCCGCCATGGAGATTGCGCAGCAGGACATCTTTGCTCCTGTTCTAAGCTTGTTCGTGTTTGACCACGAGGCAGAGGCGCTGGCCATGGATCGCGCATGCCGCTACGCCTTGACGGCTTCCATCTTCGGCACTCGCGCCAGCGCGGAACACCTGGCTGGGCAGCTCACCTGCGGCACCATCCTTATCAACGATGTGCTCATTTCGACTGCTGATCCACGCGCCGCCTTTGGAGGCCGGAAGCGCAGCGGCTTCGGCGTTACCCGTGGCCGGGAAGGTCTGCTGGCGATGACGGCAGTGCAGACGGTGCTGACGCAGCGCAGCCGCAGCCGTCGGGCCTACCAGCCGGTTACCAGGGAACACGAAGCATTTTTCTATGCATGGCTGCGGCTGTCCCATGGCCGCGGTCTGCGCCAGCGGCCAGCGGCGTTGCGCGCTCTGCTCGCGGCGGCGCGGCGGATCACCCATCGATGAAGGAGCCAGGAATGCGCGTTGCAGTTATCGGATCAGGGTTGGGCGGCCTGTCGGCGGCGGTAACGCTTGCCGCACGCGGGTATCAGGTGGTCGTATTCGACAAAAACCCATGGCTGGGCGGGAAGGCCGCAGTTCTCCAGGAGAATGGATTCCGCTTTGATATGGGCCCCACCATTCTGATTCGGCCTTCTGTACTGCGGAAGGTTTTTGCTGAGGCCGGCCGCACGCTGGAGGACTATCTGACGCTCGTCCACCTCGATCCGCAATGGCGCTGCTTTTTCGATGACGGGTCGGTGCTCGATCTGCTGGATGATACGACGGCGATGTCTGATTCGCTGGAACGCCGGAAGCCGGGTACCGGCCGGGGCTTTCAGAACTTCATGCAGATGTCGGAGGAGCTGCACCGCATCTCAAACCGCTTCTTTTTTTGGAAATCCGTGGACTCGATGAAGGACACGTTTCGTATCCAGGGAGCGTTTGACGCCGCAGTTTTGAAGGATGTCCTGCGCATGCGGCTGGGTAAGACCGTGGGTGAGACCATTCGCGAGTTCATCAAGGATGAACGCGTGGCGCAAATGCTGGACCACTACACGCAGTACGTTGGCTCCTCCCCGGATGCATCGCCCGCTATCCTCTGTGCCATTGGGCATATGCAGTCGGAGGAAGGCATCTGGTACCCGATGGGTGGCACACGAGCCGTGCCGGAGGCGCTGATCCGCCTGGGACGTGAATTGGGAGTGGAATATCGGCCCTCCTGCGAGGTCGCGCGTCTGACCCTGCAAGGCAACCGCGTGACGGGCCTGCTGACGGAGGCGGGTGAATCACTCCCATTTGACGCTGTCGTATCCAACGAAGATGCGGTGCGCACGTACCGCGAGCTGGTTGGCGGGAGCCTTGCGCAGCGTTTTGACAAGCGGCGGAAGTATGAGCCGGCGTGTTCCGGTGTGGTTCTCTATCTGGGTCTGAATCGCCGCTATGAGCATTTGGCGCATCACGACTTTGTATTCTCGCGCGATCCAGAAGAGGAGTTCCACCACATTTATCAGCTGGGCCAGCCAGCCCCGGACCCGACGTGCTATCTTGCCTCCACTTCACGAACGGAGCCTGCGACAGCGCCCGCGGGCGGTGACGCACTCTATATCCTGGTGCATACACCGTATCTGCGGCCGCACCACGACTGGTCAAAAATGTTGCCGGAGTATCGTCAGATCATCCTTAACAAGCTGAAGCGGACGGCCGGCATGGAAGATATTGAGTCACGCATTGTGTTTGAGCGCGCATTGACCCCGGAGGACATACACAGGCGATACAAGGTGTTGAATGGCGCAATTTATGGCCTTTCAAGCCATGGCCGCTGGTCGGGCGCTTTCAAACCGGGCAATGCAAGCAGCGATGTCGAGGGACTATTTCTCGCCGGTGGCGCGGCTCACCCGGGCCCCGGTATGCCGATGGTATTGATGTCCGGCTGGATTGCCGCCAACACGCTAGATCAAAAATTCCGTGGCAGCGCAGCCGTATCCCCTAGCGGCGGCCTGCGCGAGTCCGCATGAAGCAAGAGTTTGCGCGTCCTTCGCGCCTGCTGCTCTATCTGTTCCGCGCGTACCTCTACTGGTATGTTGGGCGGCATTTTCGTGCACTGCGGGCCGCCAACACTACGCGGATCCCAGAGGAGATCCACCAGCAACCTGCAAGAACGATTGTCATCCTGAACCATCCGTCCTGGTGGGATCCACTTACGTGCATGCTGCTTTCGCGCAGCCTGAGCGCACGCGCCGACCACTATGCTCCCATGGACGCAAGCGAACTGCGCCGCTACCGTTTTTTTACGCGGCTAGGCCTGTTTCCCGTTGAGCCGCTGTCTCCGCGGGGCGCCGTTCAGTTCCTGCGCGCCGGCAGCGCCATTCTGTCGGCGCCGAACTCCATTCTGTGGGTCACGCCTCAGGGCTCCTTTACGGACGTGCGGCAGCGTCCGCCGGCATTGCGTTCCGGCGTGGCTTCGCTGATCGCTCACTCTCAGCCAGTCACTCTACTTCCGCTGGCGCTGGAGTATGTTCACTGGAACGAGCGGCTGCCGGAGATTCTGGCGAACTGGGGCGAGCCGGTACGCTTTGCCGCGGCGAACGAAGACGCGGCCGCAATCCACGCCAGAATCGTAGCGGCGCTCGCTGCGACGCAGGACGAACTTGCCCGGCTGGCGTCAGCTCGTGATGCCGGAGCCTTTACAACCGTGCTTTCCGGCAAGCGCGGGATGAGCAGCATCTACAGTCTTCGCCTTCGTACCCGCAGAAACAGACCGGCGAAGCATACGGCGCCAGGGGCCCACGCACGATGACGTGGATGCTTGCGGCAGTTGCCCTCTGCGCCCTTGGACCGTGTCTGCTGTTCTGCTGGAATCTGTTCCTCTATCGCGAGCCTCCGCGCGCCGAAAAACTGTATGAAGTCTCAGTCCTGATTCCCGCGCGGAATGAAGCAGGCGGCATCGCCGATGCAGTGCGCAGCGTGCTGGCTTCGCAAAATCTTGCGCTTGAGCTGATCGTGATGGATGACAGCAGCACCGACAGCACGGCAGAGATCGTTCATGCGTTGGCCCGGTCGGACGCCCGTGTCCGGCTGGAAGCTGCGCCCCCACTGCCCGCAGGCTGGAACGGGAAGCAGCACGCGTGTCATTGTCTCGCGTCTCTGGCCCGCTATGAGTGCCTTTGCTTTCTGGACGCCGACGTCCGCGTGGCCCCCGAAGCCATTGCACGCATGGCCGCCTTCATGGATCGCACCGGCTCGGCACTGGTCAGCGGCTTTCCACGGGAAATTACCGGGTTCTTCCTGGAGCAACTGCTGTTGCCGCTCATCCATTTTGTACTGCTCGCCTATCTGCCGCTGGATGCCAGCAGAAAGCATCCAACACAGCCCGGCCTGGCTGCCGGTTGCGGCCAGTTTCTTCTGGTGCAGCGCACCGCGTGGCAGCGCTCCGGCGGCCATGCTGCCATCCGCTTCACAATGCACGACGGACTGTTGCTGCCGCAATCGTTCCGGCGTGCCGGCTACCGCACCGACATTGCAGACCTTACCCGGCTGGCGGCCTGCCGCATGTACACCGGCGCAGCGCAGGTGTGGAACGGACTGGCCAAGAACGCTACCGAAGGGATGGCAGCACCGGCGCGGATTCTTCCGTTCTCGATCCTTCTCTTCTTTGGCGAGGTGCTTCCTGCGCTGCTGCTGGCGTCTGCGTTTTTTCTGGCGCAGCTTGCGGCCTTCCGCTGGTTGCTGGCCGTCTGCGTAACAGCCTCCTATCTGCCCCGGATTCTGGCTGCCATCCGCTTTCGCCAGAGCTGGCTGGGGGTTGCGCTGCATCCTGCCGGCGTCGCCGTGCTCCTCGCCTTGCAATGGTATGCGCTGGTTCGCAAGCTGACGGGCCGCGCCGTAACCTGGAAGAGCCGTGCCTACGTGTGAGCTGCAGCCGTGAGATACGAATACGTCGATGAACCCGCCGCAGTACCTGCACAACCCACGAGCGAAACTCCATCCCATGCCGGCCAGCTCCGCCGGGAATTAAGCGCGCGCAATCTGGAGTGGGCCGCGAGCCAGAAGCTCCCACACGCAAGCAGCACAGGGCGAATCCCCGCAGTGTTGTATCGCGAGGATGAGAACGGCAGGAACGGTAACTTTCATCCGCAGAGCTGGCGCCAGCTGCAGGCCCATCCAGACTGGGCCAGCCGCCTGAAAAAAACACATACATCGGCGCGCCGCATTCTGGTCAGCTATGAACCCGGTGGTTCCGAGCTGGCTTCCTGCAACAGCTCCGACGCGTTACTGATGAATGTGTTCTGCCACCCGGGCTCGCTTGCGCCCCGCAGCCCGGTGCGTACGCTGATGGGTGCGGAGCCCGATGCAACGCCGGAGTTTGGCTATCATCCCCGGATTGCGATGCTCCGCAATCGGGTGGACACGACCGAGATCGACATGCGGCTGGGTACCCTGCTGGTAGAAGCCAAGCTGACCGAGACCGACTTTCAGACCGCCTCTCCGCACCTGCTGGAGCGCTACAGCCATCTGGCGGAGGTCTTCAACATCGACAGCCTGCCGCGCGTTGGGGATCGCTACGCGTCGTATCAGCTCATCCGCGGCGCGTTGGCCGCCTGGCAACTGCCGGAGGCTCGCTTCGGGGTGCTGTGCGATGCGCGGCGGCCCGACCTTATCGCCGCCTGGTACAGCGTGCTGCAGGCCGTACAGCCGGCCCCTCTGCGCTGCCGTCTGTTCCTGCTGACGTGGCAGGAAGTTGCCACATGCTGCGCCCCGTCGCTGCGCAAGTGGCTGGCCGCGAAGTATGGAATTATTGCGAGCTGACGAGTAGCAGACGCCCGAACCGCTCTGGAACATGAAACTGCAGCACGCCCGTCGGCTGCCACGCAAGCTGCACCTGTGCGGGTGGCGGCTCTTGCTGGCGATAAAGATTCAGCCGGAAGATGGTTCCATCGCGGGGCGGCAACGGACCCAGCGCACCGAACGGAATCTTTATCCAGCCATACCAGACCTTCTGGGCGCGGTCGATGCGTGCCGCCACCTGCAAGCCTGAGTTCCAGCGCCATCCATCTTCGTGGTGCGGCAGGTGCAGATTGACATCAAGATCCACCCATTCGCCCTGCGGAGAGATTTCAAATTCCTTATACCGGCGGATATCCTCGAAATCCGAACCGATGAAAACCTCCGCCACATCCCAGTTCCAAAGCGCAAATGTCTCCGTCGCCGGGTGCGGATGCGGGTTAAGGTATAGGGTGCGATACGGACAGGCAAACAGGAAGTACAAAGAATCATGCGTCCAGCGGGAATACACGTGCGTGGCCGGCAGCGGCACGGCGCCCCCGAGCGGGTCGCGGGTTATCAAAGCCTCCCCGGCGCCCTTCCAGAAACGCGATTGCGGGTCCGTGTCCGCCGGAGCGTCTTTTGCAGCCCGCACACTGCGGAATGTGTTGCTGGGGTTGTGCAAAGCGGCAAGCAGCGAGGCGGGAACCATGGTGAGCATCATCACCCAGGCAAATCGGCCTGACATGCAGCCCATCATAAATGCCGCATCGGGTGCATTCGATTTCCGGGCGCCGCGGGTAGGATATTAGTCAACGTATGAAAGCTCTTTCAATTGATCTTGGCGGGTCTCACGCCACCCTCGCTGTCGTGGAAGACCAGACAATTCTGGCTTCGGAAGAAGTGTCCGTCGATGCAACGCTCGGACTTGCGCCCGTGCTTCCGGTTCTGGCCGCCACGCTGCACCGGCTGCTGCTGAAGGCCGATATCAAAGCCGCCGATTGTGCGGGCCTCGCCATCAGCATTTGCGCCATGACCCAGCATGATCGTGTGGTGGCAACGAACGGAAAGTTCGATGACGCCCCGCAGCTTGACCTGGCCGCATGGTGCCGCGCGGAGTTCGATCTTCCGCTGGCGCTTGAAAATGATGCCCGCGTCGCGCTGCTGGGCGAGTGGTATGCCGGCGCCGGCCGCGGCGC
>JAJZCP010000081.1 GCA_021846065.1 Acidobacteriota bacterium | reverse complement strand
TCGCTGAATGGCGTGAGCTGATTGAAGAATCATTGAGCGCTGCGGAATTCCATCTGTTGACGCCGAAGACGAGTGAAGACTACCAGCTGCTGCAGCGCTGGAACGCGATGCTGAACGATCTCTCTTCACTGAATGCTGTGGCTGGCCCAGTCCGTTTTTCTACTGCACTGGAAAAGTTGGAGCACATGGCTGACAACACACTGTTCGCTTTGGAAACCAGGGACGCTCCGGTGCAGGTGCTTGGCATTCCGGAGTCCGCCGGGCTGGTCTTCGATGCTGTCTGGTGGATGGATGCGCAGGCTTCCGTGTGGCCGCCGCGCGGCGGAGTGCAGCCTTTCATCCCTTGGACTTTGCAGCGAACTGCACGTATGCCCTACGCCGATCCGGTCGATGACGATGCCTTTGCGCAGCGCGTTACCCAAAGGACATTGAATGCCGCCGGCAAAGTTGTCGTAAGCTTTGCGTTGCAGCAGTCCGACGCTGCTGCCGCCAGCGCTCGGATCCCTGACCGGGAAATCTTGCTGTCGCCATTGGTGCGACAGGCCCTCCCAACAACTTCCATCGTCGCGGCAGAGGAATTTGTCTCGCATCCGGCGCGAACCATTGCAGAAAAGAGAATGAGCCTGCTGGAAAATATCCACGAAGAGCCCGTCGTGCCATTTCTCGCGGGCGATGTTCGCGGCGGCGTCCGTTTTCTTGAGTTCCAGTCGGCGTGCCCGTTTCGCGCTTTCGCAGAGCTGCGGCTAGGCACGCGTCCGCTGCAGGAACCCGCCGCAGGTCTGGACGCGGCTGCTCAAGGAACTGTGGCACATCGCGTCTTGCAAAAATTCTGGGAAGAAGTCGCCTCGCAAAAGGCCCTGCTGCAGGGTACTCCCGAGGAGCATCGCGCGATCTTACACCGGCATATCCAGGCTGAACTTAGAGAATTTGCCGCCCATGCAAGCGAGCCATGGCAGGCGACTCTGCTGGAGATTGAGGCGGAACGGATCGAGGACAGGCTATTGCTGTGGCTGGAGCAGGAAAAAGCTCGGCCGGAGTTTACCGTCGTCCAAACGGAAGACACGCTGGAGCAGACACAGCTCGGCGGGATCGGCTTTCAATGCCGCGTGGACCGCATCGACGCAACGCAGCACGGCCAGGTTCTGCTGGATTACAAGACAGGTACGGTAACCGCGAACGACTGCGCGGGCGATCGGCCGGACCAGCCGCAGTTGCCTGCATATGCGGTCTTGCGGGGCCAGCGGTCCGCCGATTCCACGCCCATCGCTGGAATCGCTTTCGCTGGGCTGCATCCGCGCAAGATCGACTTTACCGTGATTGCTTCGATGCCGTCCGTCTTCACGCGGACGCCGGAAAAAAAATCTGAACGAGGTCGTTCCGAGGCGACTTCGTTGTCCCAAGAAGAAATGCAGATCCAGTTGGCGGCATGGAAGGCCACATTGACTCGATTGGCAGACGACTTTCGAAGCGGTAGGGCCGTGGTGGACCCCAAAAAAGCGCGCGAGACCTGCACCTACTGCGCGCAGGCTTTGCTCTGCAGGGTAGGTGAGGCGGAAGCAGTGGCCGCAGCTTTCGGCGGAGAAGGAAACGACGGGCCGGGGGAAGATTCGCATGACAACTAGCTCCCAGGATTTACTTACAGATGGCGGCTTGCAAGGCGCATCGGCTTCTGCAGCGCAGAGCGATCTACACGCGCGAATGGACGCGTGGAACGTCGAGCAGTCCTGGATTGTGGAAGCGCCCGCCGGGTCGGGCAAGACAGAGTTGTTGATGCAAAGATTTCTGCGGCTGCTGGCTCGGGTGGAACGGCCGGAGGAGGTGCTGGCCATCACTTTTACGCGCAAGGCCGCCGCCGAAATGCGCGACCGCATTCTTGAGTCGCTGCGCGATGCACAGAAAAATATGCCGATCGCTCCGGAGGCTACCCACAAACTGGAAACTCGCCGGTTCGCTCTTGAAGCCCTTTCGAACGATGTTGCGCGAGGGTGGAACCTATCGAGCCAGCCGCAGCGCTTCAATATCCGCACCATCGATTCTCTCTGCAGCGAAATTGCCGGGCGTCTGCCGTTGGTGTCTGGCCTGGGCGTGAACGTTCAGCCGGTGGAAGATGCCACCGACCTGTATAGAGCGGCTTCTCAGGCTGCTTTGCAGGAGATGGGCGGCTCCCACCCGCGACTGCGGCAAGCTGCGCGCGCTTTGCTTCTGCATCTTGACAACCGCATGGACCGCGCCGTGGGCCTGCTCGCCGCCATGCTGGAAAGTCGCGACCAGTGGGGTCGAGTATTCCCCATCGAGAAAGAGCTTTCCGACGATGAGCTGGATAGCGCGATCGCCGAAAAGTTTGAAAAGCCTTTACAGGAATGGATTGAGGACACGCTGCAAAGAGCTTTTCGTCAACTTCCAGAGTCGGATTGGCTGCACGTATTCCAATTGGCGAACCATGCTGCGATTCAATTGGAGCACTCGGAATACTCGAATCCTTTTCGCGAACTTCTCCAATTTGCCGGCATTCCGGACTGTAGCTGCCAAGAACTTGCAAGGTGGCAGTCGGCCGCACATCTGCTGCTAAAAAGGGACGGCGAGCTGCGCACTGCACGCGGCATCGACAAAAGAATCGGCTTCGCAGCCAAGAGCACGGAGAAAGCAAAGCTCCAGGACCTGCTCGCTTCCCTCGCCGGAGACGAAACCCTTGTCGAGCGAATGCGCGCCGTCGCGATGCTGCCCCCGGCTTGTTACACGCAGCAGCAGCGGGACATCCTGCGCGCAAGTTTTCTTCTTCTGCGGCGCGCCCTCGCGCATTTGAAATTTATCTTTGCCCAGACCGGCAAAACCGACTTCGTGGAGATTTCTCTGGCCGCCGCTCACGCGCTGGCCGCAGACACCGGCAACCTTGCTCTTACCTTTGGAACGGCAATCCAGCATCTGCTGGTGGATGAAATGCAGGACACGTCCATGACGCAGTTTGCCATGCTCGCCCGGCTGGTGCAGGGCTGGGATGGGCAGAGTCAGACCATCTTTCTGGTGGGCGACCCCAAACAGTCCATCTATCGATTTCGCCATGTCGAAGTGGGCTTGTTCGCGCGCGCCCAGCGTGATGGATTGGGCGACGTTCCTCTGCAATCGATTCATCTGCGAAGCAATTTTCGTTCCCGCCAAAGCCTGGTGCAACAGACCAACGAAGCGTTTCAGCAGATTTTTGCGCTCGTCCCCGGCGCGTTCCCATGCGCCAATGGAGACGCCTCCCGGCATCCCGACGAGATCCTGTTCGAGCCTTCTGAGGCCGCCCATCGCGAAGCGGAGACGCAGCGCTTCTTCTGGCATCCGCAAGTCCAACCTTATCGATCCAAGGGTTTCGATCTGGCAGCCAGTTCCACAGAAGACGCAGAAGACAATCCTGATGATCGCGCAGGCGAAGACAACTGCGCCGCGGAAGCTCGTGAGGTATGCGATGTCATCGAGCGTCATCGAGCAGCCGCCGGGCCAGACGGCGCGCCTCGCAGCATTGCCGTGCTCGTCCGCGCCCGCAGCCATGTTGGGCCGGTCCTGCAAGCCATGCGCGAGCGAGGCATTCCCTATCGCGCCATCGATCTCGACGCCCTGCCGGACCGCCAGCCCATGCTGGACCTGCTGGCGCTCACCCGCTGTCTTCTGCATCCCGCCGATCGCATCGCGGCACTTGCGGTGTTACGCGCGCCATGGTGCGGCCTGACGCTTGGCGATTTGCATATTCTCTGCGGCAGCGATGACCCCTCCTGGAGCACCTGGACGGTCTCGGCCCTGCTGCGCGAGAGAATGTCTCTGCTGTCTGCCGATGGCCAGCGGCGGGCGCAGCGCACCTGGGGGATCGTCGTTGCGGCGATACGTCAGATGTCGCGGGGCCGTCTGGCGACGACGGTGGAACGCGCCTGGCACACCCTCGGCGGAGCCGACTGCGTGGCTGCAAGCGAAGTGCAGAACGCGCAGGAATTCTTTCGTATGGTGGGAAAACTGGAAGCTGAGTCCGGACTGCCCAATGCGCGGCAACTCGAGCGCCAAATGAAGAAGCTCTTCGCTGCCGGCCCATCCGCAGACGACAATCCCGTGGAAGTCCTGACTCTTTTCAAGGCCAAGGGGCTGGAGTGGGACGTGGTCCTGATTCCCGGACTGCATCGTCCTCCGCGCGGCGATGCTCCGCGGCTGGTGCGATGGCTGGAGCAGGCGCCGGACCGTTCTTTTGAAGACGCCGACGAAAAGCCCTCCGGTTCCATTCTGCTTGCGCCGGTCAAGCACATTGCGGAAGAGAAGGAACCGATCAACTCGTGGATTGCCTCGTTGAGCGCGGAGCGCGACCGCGAGGAATTGAAACGTCTGCTGTATGTAGGCTGCACGCGAGCTCGACAGGAGCTGCACCTGTTCGCCGAGTGCCACGAGAACAAAGAAGGATCGCTGAAGAAGGCACATGTGCAGAGTTTGTTGCATACCGCGTGGCCAGTAGCGCAGGCGATTCTAGCGCAGCACCGCAGTGAAAAAGCGGCGGCGGCTTCCTCCCCATCCAACGTGGTTGCCATGCCTGCCAGATCGCGTGAGCCTGCTGACGCGGTTCCCGGTGTCATCCCATCTCTGGCGGCGGAGGTTGCGCGTCCGACGCTTGTGCAATCTGTCGCTCCGACCGAACCGCACGGGATTCGACTCTCCAATTTCCATCGCCTTGCAGCCGGCTGGCAGCCGCCAACGCCCGACGAAGACGTCGCCATGATTGCAGGGACTGCCACACGTGAGACCGGCACGGAGCGCCTTCTCGCATCTCGCCCCCATGCCTCCTGGCAGAAGCGTAGCTTTGGCACAGCAGTTCACGCGCTCATGGAGCCGCTGGCAAAAATTCTTGCCGAAAGCCCCACGGAAGCAGCCGCGGCCCGCGCGATTGAGGGGTTGGAGCAGCCGGCATTCTTACAACTTCTGCAGGCCGGAGTACAGAAGCACGATGCCTTGCAAGATGCCAAGCGCATACGGCAAGTGCTGCTGGATCTGGCAACGGACCCGGATGCCCGCTGGCTGTTAGCTCCGCACCCGATGCCAGAAGGCATCCATGCCGAGTTTGAAGTTCCGCTGACAGCTTTCTATGGGAATGAGCTTCTATCCATTCGCGTGGACCGGATGTTTCTCGCCGGCCCAGCACCCCGCGAACCGGGGCAGGATTGCCTGTGGATTGTCGACTTCAAAACGGCATCGCTTGGGCAGCGCGACATGGAGAATTTTCTGGCAAGCGAGCGCGAACTCTATGCCGAACAGCTCCAAATCTACGCAGCAGTTCTGGCTGCCATGTACCCCGGCTGCACGGAGATTCGCCTGGGGCTTTACTATCCGCTGTTGCCGCATCTCGCCTGGTGGCGCTATCGGGGTGCCTCTTCGGGCAACGCGGTCAACACCTGAATTTCAAGTCCCGGTCGTCATTTCAAGTCCCAGTCGTCCGCAGGTGGTGCCGAACGTCCGCCCCGCGTACCCAGAAGATGACGTCCTCCGCGATATTGGTGGCGTGGTCGCCAACGCGCTCCAGATTGCGCGCGATGATGATGACGTTCAATGCCTGGTTGGCGTCTTGCGGCTGGCCTTCAATGCAGCGGGTCAGCGTGCGATATACGGAGCGGTTCATCTCGTCCACTTCGTCGTCCATCAGCAGGACCTTCTCCGCCAGCGCGGCGTCCGCATCGATGAATGCCTGGAGCGCGTGGCGCACCATGGTCGCTGCCAGCGTGGCCAGCCGCGGGATGTCCACCGGCAACTCCACCGGCGCGCCGCTCTGCAGATCGCGCACCCGTTCGGCGATGTTGACCGCCTGGTCTCCCACCCGCTCCAGGTCCGCATTGATCTTGATCACCGCCAGGATGAAACGCAGGTCGATGGCCATTGGCTGCTCCATGGCGAGCAGATCGAGCGCCATCTGGTCGATGTCGCGCTCCATGCGGTTGATGGCCGGCTCGGAACGCGTGACCAGATCGCAGATGGAAAGATCGCCGGCCCGGTACGCCTCCATGGCGCGCTGGATCGCCTGCTCGGACATTCCTGCCATGACCAGCAGCTTTTCCTTCAGGTCGTCGAGATTTTGATGGAACCGGGTGCGTGTCATCCGAACCTGCCTGTAATGTAGTCTTCCGTGCGCTTGTCCCTGGGATTGGTAAATATCTTGGTGGTTGCGTCGAACTCCACAAGATACCCGTTCAGGAAGAAGCCTGTCATCTCCGCAACGCGCGCAGCCTGTTGCATATTATGCGTCACAATCACGATGGTGTAATCGGTCTTCAGCTCAAAGATCAAATCTTCTATCTTGGACGTGGAGATTGGGTCGAGCGCGGAGGCCGGTTCGTCCATCAGAAGAACTTCCGGGTCTATTGCAAGCGCGCGGGCGATGCAAAGACGCTGTTGCTGTCCCCCGGAAAGATTCGTGCCCGACTTCTGCCTCCACACATCTTTGACTTCATCCCACAGCGCGGCGCGCCGCAGACTTCGCTCCACAATTTCATCCCGCTGCCTGCGCCCGATATTTCCCGCCAGCCGCAGCCCGGCAGCCACATTCTCATAAATCGTCATAGTCGGGAACGGGTTCGGCCTCTGGAACACCATACCCACCCTTCGCCGAACGGCAACCGGCGCCGCGTCCTTGTAAAGATCGAGTTCCCCCAGTTTGACGGAACCTGTGACGCGCGCAATCGGGTTCGTCTCATGCATGCGGTTCAGGCAGCGGACAAAAGTCGACTTGCCGCAACCCGATGGCCCGATCAGCGCCGTCGCCCGGTTGGCGGGGACCATCAAATCGATGTCGTGCAGGGTATGCGTGCTGCCATACCATGCATTCAGGTTCCGCACATCGATTCCAGCACCCAATCCCAGCCCCCCAA
>JAJZCP010000080.1 GCA_021846065.1 Acidobacteriota bacterium | reverse complement strand
GCCGTGCACAAAACACTTGCAGCGCATCCCGAAAACATAAATAATCCGCAAGCGGGACGAGTGGCGCGCCCTGTCCACCGACCGCCATATCTGCGGGGCGAAAATTGGAAACCACCGGAATCCCCAGTCGCTCGGCCATCACCGCCATCTCACCCGCCTGCCACGTGCAGGCAAATTGCCGCTCCATAAAACGCTCCGACCGCGCCTGATGATAGAGCGTTTGCCCATGACAACCAATCAGCTTCACCGCGCAGGGATGCGCTGCAAGTGTTTTGTGCACGGCTTCCGTATAAGCAATTCCCAGTCGCCATCCCAGTCGCGCCAGTTGCGCCGTCGTCGTGGACTCGGCATTCATCGCCTCCAGAATCGCCCGACGCATGGCGCGCGAAAATGGAAATGCCTCATGCGCCAGCAGCTTTACATCCGCGCCGTCTGTGCCACGAGCGCGAATCCTCACGAGCGCCACATCTACGCCGTCCGCCGAGGTGCCGCTCATCACGCCAGCCACAATCATTAAGTCTGCTCCTGCACGACGCGTTTGTGGAATCGCTGCATTGATGTTCGCAACTCCTCTAACTCCGTCGCCGTCGGCATCGCACTCATTTCCTTGCACAGATGCTTTCTGCGCCATGCCGCCACGCGTCGCGCACGCCTTTGCACCATTGCACGAAAGGCTCCTGATTGCTCGGCTTCTCGCAGCACCGCCTCAAATGCGCGCAGGATCAAATCCGTCCGGTGACAGATCTCAATCACATCCATTCCTGCGTCCAGCGCCATCACCGCCGCCTCTTCAATTTGTCGCGCGCCGAGCACACCGCCCATCTCCATATCGTCTGAGAAGATCAGCCCGCGATAGCCCACTCGTCCGCGCAGCACCTTCTCTATCCAAAACCTTGACAGGCTCGCCGGTGTCGCGCCGCCTTCCGTCTGCGGAAACGCGGCATGGCTGACCATCACCATCGATAACACGCTTCGAAGCGCGCGAAACGGCTCGATATCCTCATTCATCATCTGCTCAAAACTGCGCTCAATCGCCGGCATCTGCTGGTGTGAGTCCAGCGTGCCTCCGCCCAGCCCCGGAAAGTGCTTTCCACAGCCGGTCACGCCTTGCGTCGCCAGTCCTTTCAGGAATGATCGAGCATACGCGATCACTCCTTTTGCATCTGCTGCCGCGGTCCGCGTTCCCATCACCTCGCGCGACTCCGGCAATCCAAGATCCAGCACCGGCGCCAGCGTTGTATTCATCCCAAAGGCACGCACTGCCTGCGCTGTCAGCATGCCCTGTTCACGCGCCAGCTTCGCGCTTCTGTGCCACGCCACGGCCTGTGCAGACGGCATGGGAGCCAGCGCCTCACGCAGCCTGTCCACCGTGCCACCCTCCATATCCACGCATCGCATCGCATCCGCAGCGCACTCCGCGCAGGCAGCCTCGAGCAGCGCTCGCGTTTGCCGCGCATCGCCGATGTTGCGACGAAACAGAATGATCCCCGCAGGGCGCACCACGCGGAGCCACGAGCGCTCCATCTCGCTCAACTCCGTCGTCTCCAGCCCCACCACCATCAGGCTTCCCACCGCCGCACGCAGACTCATATTTGTCACAATCGCCCACCTTCTGCGCCACCCGATTCGTTCAACTCCTGTTTCAGCTCCTCCAGCAGATTCAGCGCCTGCAGCGGCGTCAGCGCATTGATCTCGGTCTCCCGAATGCGATCCACAATCCGCTGCGAAAGCGGTGTAAACATGGTCATCTGCAACGGCGTGGCCTCTTCCACCTGCACGCTGCGTCGCTCCTGCTTTTCATGCTGGCGCAGCACGTGCCGCGCCCGCTCCAGTACCGCTCTGGGCAAGCCTGCCAGCCGTGCCACTTCAATTCCATAACTCTTCGAAGCCGCCCCTGGCTCAATCGTATGAAGAAACGTGATCTGTCCTCCTGAGTCCTTCACGGCGACGCGCAGATTCTGTGCTCGCGTCAGCGTCTCGACCAGCATGGTCAGCTCGTGATAATGCGTGGCAAACAACGTTCGTCCGCCAATCTCGGCGTGAAGAAACTCAACCGCCGCCCACGCCAGCGACAGCCCGTCAAAGGTCGCCGTACCGCGCCCCATCTCGTCGAGCAGAATCAGCGAATGCCGGGTCGCTGTATTCAGAATTGTCGCCGTCTCCGTCATCTCCACCATGAATGTCGAGCGCCCACGCGCTACATTGTCGCTGGCTCCAATACGCGTAAAAATCCTGTCTACAAGTCCATAGCGCATTGCGCTAGCCGGCACGAAGCTACCCATCTGCGCCATCAGCACCAGCATCGCAGCCTGCCGCAGATAGGTGCTTTTTCCGCCCATATTCGGTCCTGTTATCAGCAGCAGGCAAGGACCATCGACTTGCAGATAGAGATCATTTGGAATAAATCGCTCAACCCCGCCAGCGCGCATCGCCTGTTCGATCACAGGATGTCGCCCCGCCTTGGCTTCCAGCACAATTTCATCGCTGAGCTGCGGACGCACATACCCCCGCTCAATGGCATTCTGCGCAAAGCAGGACAGCATATCCACCTCGGCCACCGCAGCCGCGCTTCTGCGTATTCTTCCCGCACTCTCCAGTACCTTCTGGCGCAGCGAGGCAAAAAGCATCTTTTCCAACTCCACGGAGCGCTCCTGCGCGCTCAGCACTTCGCGCTCATAGGCTTTCAGTTCAGGCGTCGTAAAACGCTCCGCATTGACCAGCGTCTGCTTGCGCTCATAGTCCGTCGGCGCCAGCGCAAGATTGCTTTTGCTGATCTCAATGTAGTACCCAAAGACCGAGTTATAGCGTACCTTCAGCGATCCAATTCCCGTCCGTGTACGCTCCCGTTCTTCAATTGTTGCAATCGACTGCCTCGCATCGCGGCTCAATCGACGCAGACGATCCAGTTCCTCATGAACACCCTCGACGATCACCCCGCCATCGGCCAGTGTCAGCGGCGGCTCGGCCACAAGCGTCGATCTTACCGCCGCTACCAGATCTTCCAGCGGGTCCAGTTGCTCGCTCAGTTGCCGCCATCGCTTTGCCTGCCATTGTCTCAGTAGCCTCAGAGTCTCCGGCAGGTGCTGAGCGCTGGCAGCAATCGCCACAAGATCGCGCGGTCCCGCACTGTCCAGCGCTACTCGCGCCAACAGCCTCTCCATGTCCAGAATTCCGCGCATCGTTTCGCGCATCGTTTCTCGCTGAATCAGATCCTGCGTCGCCTCCTCCACCGCTTCATATCTGGCTACAATCGTCGCTGCATCCGATAGTGGACGAAGAATCGTCGCTCGCAGCAGTCGCTTTCCCATCGCCGTCACACATTGGTCGAGCGTACGCCACAGCGTGGTTTTCTGGTCTTGCCCTGTCACCAGCGGCTCCACCAGTTCCAGATTTCTCACCGTCACCTGGTCCATCTGCAAACCGCTCGCGCGCTCCACAAAGCGCAGCGTATCCAGCGGAACCATCTCCATCTTTTGCGTCGCCTGCACATAATGCACAATCGCACCGGCCGCAGCTGTTGCCGCTGCGTGCTCCGCCAGTCCAAATCCTTCCAGTGACTGAACGCCGAGCTGCCGTTCCAGCAAGGCAACAGCGTGCTGAGGAGTCCACACCCAGGCTTCCAGCCGAGTGCGCGCTACGGTCGCCTCCAGCGCCGCATCCACCTCCGCAGACTCGGGCATCTCGGCATCCAGCAAAACTTCACTCGGCTGCGCCTTCTGCATCTCATCCAGCATCGCCGCCAATGCGCCCGCGCCGCGCTGCTCCATTGCTACGAACTCACCTGTAGAAAGATCCAGCAGCGCCAGTCCTGTGGCATCCTTGGTCACGCGCAGCGCCGCCAGATAGTTATTTCGCCCCTGCTCCAGCGTTGCGTCCACCGCTGTTCCCGGGGTGAAGACACGCGTCACCTCTCGACGCACAATCTTCTTTGCAAGCCTGGGATCTTCCATCTGCTCACAGATGGCCACCTTGAAGCCCTTGCGTAGCAATCGCGTCAGATAGTTCTCCACAGCGTGATGCGGTACCCCGCACATCGGGACTGCCCGTTCGCGGTCTCGCGCCGTCAGCGTTATCTGCAACTCGCGACTCGCCGTGATCGCGTCTTCATAGAAAAGTTCATAAAAATCGCCCATGCGAAAAAACAGCAGCGCATCCGGATGGGCGCGTTTGGCCGCTGCATATTGCTGCATCGCCGGGGTCAACGTAGCTGATGCCTTCACGTGCTCCGTCTCACCTGCATTCATGGTTGTCTCATCGTCTGTCACGTTTGCAGTCCAGCGTAAATCGCCTCCAGTCTCGCGCGATAGCGAATCCGGGGAATCGCAAGACCTGTAGGATCGCCAATCCCGGCTCAGGACGTATGGATAACCTGTTCCAGGCGGCTCGGCATATCCTGTCTGCATCGCGTGTGACAGAGGTCACAGTATACTGTCTAAGGGGCAAACTACTCTCTTGACAGGCATGTATCTGGTTTGGCTCAGAGTCGCGGCGGTGCTTTACGCAATAGCTAGCCTTGCGGCTTTGCCCACCGTTCTTTATTCCTTTCCGCGTTGGCGACGCATCTGCATGCCGGTTGCCGTCCTGGCATTTTTCTTCCATTTTGTCTCCGCTACGGAGATGCTGGGTCTGGCACATCGCTGGCTTCCCGTCGGCTACGGCGAGATTGAGTCGCTGCTCGGTCTGCTTATCGCTGCCATCTTTCTGCTCATTCGTGCCATATACGGCACGGTCTCCTTTGGCATCTTTGCGCTTCCGGCCTCGTTTCTTCTGGTTTTTGTGCCCGCACTTGGCGACGCCCGATATACCTTCCCATCTTCCGGTGTGCGCGTCGGCTGGCTTGTCGTTCACATCGGCTTCCTGCTCGCCGCCTATGCCTGTCTGGCCTTCAGCATGGTCGCCAGCTTTCTTTATCTTGCGCAGGAACGGCACATCAAGCAGCACTTCTCCGCGCGTGGGAAACCACCAGTCTCCAGCACTTTCATGCGCGATTGGCTGCCACCTCTCGACACTCTGGAGCGCATCGCTCACGCCACGCTGCTCTTCGGCTTTCCCTGCATGACCATGGGACTCTTTGTGGGTTGTCTGCTCGCGCAGGAAAGCGTGGGTCCGGCTTATTTCTTCGATCCCAAAGTTCTTCTCTCCTTTGCCATGTGGGTGCTCTATGTCGTCCTGCTTTACATCCGTCGCAGCAACGGATGGCGCGGACGCAAAGCGGCATTTCTTTCAAGCGGCGTCTTCCTTGTGATGATGCTGGTCTGGGCCGCCAACCAATTCAGCCAGGTTCACAGGTTCCCCGTGCCATGAATCTCATCCTGCTTGGCATCAACCACAAAACGGCTCCCATCGAGTTGCGCGAGCGCGTCGCCATTCCGCGCGAGCGGATTGCCGATTTTTCACGTCAGCTCACAGCGGCCACCGGCATCCGTGAATCCATGATTCTCTCTACCTGTAACCGCGTTGAGATTCTTGCGACCGCTGATTCAGCCAACGAGCATCCCGAAGTGAACATGGACCGTTTCCTCGCCGACCACTTCGCCATCGACCCTGCTGAACTTGCGCCGCATCTCTATCAGTTCCACGATGTCGCTGCCGTCCGTCATCTCTTCCGCGTCGCTGCCAGTCTCGATTCCATGGTGATCGGCGAGTCGCAGATTCTTGGCCAGGTCAAAGACGCCTACAATCTCGGTCGCGAACTCGGAACCATCGCCTCCGGGCTTGACCCGCTGCTGCAATCCGCATTTGCCGCCGCGAAAAAAGTTCGCACGGAGACCGAGATTGGGAGCACGACGGTCTCCATCGCTTCGGTTGCCGTTGATCTTGCGCGCAAGATATTCGGCTCGCTCAGTGGAAAGACTATCTTCCTCGTCGGTGCCGGCAAGATGAGCGAACTCGCCGCCCGACACCTCGTTGCCCAGGGAGCAAGTTCCATCCTGCTCACCAATCGCACACGCGAGCGGGCCGATGCCATGGCCACTCATTTCACCGGCTCCGTTCGTCCCCGGGTTGTTGATTGGGAGTCCATCCATGATGCCGCCAGCCAGGCTGACATCATCATCACCTCCACCGGCGCGCCTCATCCCATCTTCACCCGCGAACACGCGCAGGCCTTTCTGCAAAAGCGACGGAATCGTCCGATGTTTTTCATCGACATCGCCGTTCCTCGCGACGTTGATTCTTCGGTCAATCGACTGGAAGGCATCTTCCTCTACGATATTGATGATCTTCAATCCGTCGCTGCCACTCACCTCGCCGAGCGCACCCGAGAAGCCTCCGATGCTGAGGCCATGATCGCTGCTGAGGTCGAGCGCTTTCAGCAGCGTCTGCGCACCGTCGATATCGCTCCCCTCATCATCGCCCTTCAACAGCGCGCAGAAGAACTCCGTCTCGCTGAGATGCGCCGTATGCAGGCTCGCCTGGCCACGCTCACCCCCGAGCAGTCCTCCGCTGTCGAAGCCATTTGTCGATCCATGATCAATAAACTTCTGCACCCCACGCTTCAGGCGCTCAAGCAGGCTGCGCGCACCGGCGATAACGATCGCATCGCCTCCATTCGCGCCGAGTGGTCGCTGCCGGAAAACTTCACCAGCGCACAAGCATCTGTCGTTGAATCTTCCGATCAGCTTGTCGCCTCTCGGAGTCGCTCATGATGCGCATCGGCACACGCGGCTCACAACTCGCGCTCTGGCAGGCGCATCACATCGCCGATCGCCTCCGTTCGCTGGGGCATGAAGTCACGATTGAAGTCATCCGCACCACCGGCGACCGACTGCAGGAGGTCACCTTCGCCGAGGTTGGAACCAAAGGCATGTTCACGCTGGAGATCGAGCAGGCGCTTGCCGAGGGCCGCATCGACCTGGCCGTTCACAGCCTCAAGGACCTGCCCACCACACTCCCGGACGGATTCACGCTCGCTGCCACG
>JAJZCP010000079.1 GCA_021846065.1 Acidobacteriota bacterium | reverse complement strand
GGCTTCGGCAAAACTCGCCTCATCCTGCAACGCCTCAGCCGTTAAAAACTGCGCGCCCAGGTTGGAAGTCATAATGAGCACCGTGTTCTTGAAGTCCACCGTGCGGCCGCGGGAGTCGGTAAGACGTCCGTCATCCAGCACCTGCAGCAGCACGTTGAACACGTCTGGATGCGCCTTCTCGATCTCGTCAAACAGCACCACGGAGTAGGGCCGCCGGCGCACAGCTTCGGTAAGCTGGCCGCCTTCGTCGTATCCGACGTAGCCCGGAGGCGCGCCGATCAGCCGCGCCACGGCGTGCTTCTCCATGTACTCCGACATATCGATGCGCGTCATGGCCTGCTCATCGTCAAACAGAAACTCCGCCAGCGCCCGCGCGGTTTCCGTCTTGCCCACGCCCGTCGGCCCAAGAAAGATAAAGGAACCAATCGGCTTCTTCGGGTCGCTGAGCCCGGCCCGTGAGCGGCGGATGGCATTGGCCACCACGCGCAGCGCCTCATCCTGCCCAACCACCCGCTCGCGCAGCCGGTCTTCCATCTGCACCAGCTTCTGCACCTCACCCTCGAGCATTTTGGAGATGGGGATGCCCGTCCACTTACTCACAATCTTCGCGACGTCCTCCTCGTCCACCTCCTCCTTCAGCATGCGGCCACCAATGGCGCCATCCTGGGCCGCATTCAGCGCCTTCAGCTCCGACTCCAGCTTGGGCAACTCACCGTATTGAATCTGCGCCACGCGCTCAAAGTTTCCGCGCCGGGTCTGCTCCTCGGCATCCGTGCGCAAAGCGTCAATCTGCTTTTTCAGCTCGGCCAAACGAGTGATGTCGCCGCGCTCCTTCTGCCAGTTGGCCCGCAGGGCAGCGACCTTTTCGTACAACTCCGACAGCTCGCGGGTCACCGCCTCCAGCCGCTCTTTGGAGTTGGCGTCTTTCTCCCGCTTCAGCGCGGTGCGCTCAATTTCCAGCGACGTGGCGCGCCGCTCCAGCTCGTCAATCTCCACCGGCACCGAGCCGATCTGGATAGCGAGCGAGGCCGCCGCTTCATCCACCAGGTCAATCGCCTTGTCCGGCAGAAAGCGGTCCGAAATGTAGCGGTGCGACAGCGTGGCCGCCGCGACAATGGCGGAGTCCTTGATGCGAACATTATGGTGCGCTTCGTAGCGCTCCTTCAGGCCGCGCAGAATCGCAATCGTGTCCTCAACGTTCGGCTCGCCCACAAAGACGATCTGAAAGCGCCGCTCCAGCGCCGCATCCTTCTCGATGTACTTGCGGTACTCGTTCAGCGTGGTGGCGCCGATGGCCCGCAGCTCACCGCGCGCCAGCGGCGGCTTCAGCATGTTGGAGGCGTCGATGGCGCCCTCCGCCGCGCCCGCGCCCACCAGCGTATGCAGCTCGTCGATGAACAGAATGATGGTTCCGGCGGCGTCTTCAATCTCTTTGAGCACGGCCTTCAGGCGGTCTTCAAATTCGCCGCGGTACTTGGCCCCGGCCAGCATTGCGCCAAGATCGAGCGACACGACGCGTTTGTCGCGCAGCACCTCCGGCACATCACCGGAGACGATGCGGCGCGCCAGGCCTTCGACGATGGCCGTCTTGCCCACGCCGGGCTCGCCAATCAGCACGGGATTGTTCTTGGTGCGGCGCGAAAGCACTTGAATCACGCGACGAATCTCTTCATCGCGGCCGATGACGGGGTCCAGCTTGCCGCGGCGCGCCAGGTCGGTCAGGTCGCGGGCGTAGCGCTCCAGCGCCTGAAACTTCGCCTCCGGATTCTGGTCCGTCACCCGCTGGTTGCCGCGCACCGTGGTCAGAGCACGAAGAATCGCGTCATACCCGGCACCCGCCGCGGTCAGCGCCAGCTGCGCCGGATCTTTTTTCTGCTGCGCAATCGCCAGCAGCAGATGCTCGGTCGAGACGTACTCATCCTTAAAGTTGGAGGCTTCCTGAAACGCCTGTTCCAGCACTTTCAAAAATGCCTGCGAGCCCTGCGGCTGCTGAGCGCCGCCGGAGACCTGCGGGAACGTCCCGAGAACCTTCTCCATCTGACTGCGCAGATTGTCCAGCGAGACGCCGGTCTTCTGCAGCACCGGCGCAACGATGCCTTCGCGGTCGTCGATGAGCGCCAGCAGCAGATGCGCCGGCTGAATCTCCGGATTGCCGCGTTCCGCGGCCAGTGAGGTTGCGGTCTGCACGGCGTCCTGCGCCTTGACCGTCAATTTTTCCCAGCGGATAGCCATGGTGGTTTGTTCCTTTGCCGATAAAACTACTCTTTTGGATGTGGGGTAAGGGCCGGGGGTGGACCCAGCAAAAAGGGCAGCGCCTGCGCCCGTGGGCGCCCGGCACTGCCCGCAATCTCGAATGCCTTCTGGTGCTCTGCCGAGCGGGCCTGCACCTCAGGCAGCCGGTTTGGCGCTGACTTCGCCCGCAACGGTGCGGCTGGCCTCGGCCGGTTTGCCGCTGTTTACCGAAACCTTGATCTGTTTCGGCTTGGCTTCGGCCTTCTTGGCGATTTCGATCGTCAGCACGCCGTCGGTGTAGTTCGCCTTTACGGCTTCCGGATCGATCGTATTGGGCAGCGTGAACGCGCGGGCAAACGTGCCGTAGCGCCGCTCGACCCGGTGATAGTTCTCTTCCTTCGTCTCCTTCTCAAAGTGGCGCTCGCCCTTCACCGTCAGCATCTGGTTTTCCAGCTGCACGTCGAAGTTTTCCAGCTTCATGCCGGGAGCTTCCATTTTGAGCACGATGTGGTTCGCGTCCTCGTAGATGTCCACGGGAGGGACGAAGGCGTTGGTGGCCAGAGTCTCATCTTCATTGCGGGCGAACCCCTGAACCAGAGAGTTGAGCCGGTTCTGCAGGGTATAGATGTCCTCGAACGGGCTCCAGCGAGTGATAGCCATGGGTGTATCTCCTTTGCAGTCAGCGCTGGATGGGGATCGGACAGCGCTGGGAATGTCGTTGAACCAACTATACCACAATAGACGCAGAATATATGAGTGTAGTTGCATAAGATTTACGAAGAATCGCCCATTTCCGCTTCTCCGCCCAAGATTTCTGCCCGCTTCCTCTGCCAGACCTGGGAAATTGCTTCATTCTGTTAGGGGGGAGATTTCGGCCATGAGCGCCCTGGCGCTGTTCCTGCTGCAGATTGCCATCATTGTCCTGGTCACGGGGCTTTGCGGCATTCTGCTTGAAAAGCTGGGGCAGCCCCGCGTCGTGGGCGAGATGGTCGGTGGCATTGTTCTGGGCCGGTCGATCTTTGGCTACGCCGCACCCCATCTGGTCGCGCAGCTCTTTCCACCCAATTCCCTCCACAGCCTGACTCTGATTAGTGATCTGGGAATGGTGCTGTACCTGTTTCTGGAGGGCATGAACCTGGACTTTGAAGCAGTGTGGCAGCAGCGCCAGACCGCGCTCCGCATCAGTCTGCTCTCAATGGTGTTTCCCTTTGTCCTGGGCTGCGGTCTGGGAATGCTGATGTACCGGCGCTTCCACGGCACGCAGGACAATTACATCGCGTTCTTGATCTTCGTGGGCGTAGGCCTGTGCACCACGGCGTTTCCCGTGCTGGCGCGCATGCTGCGCGACAAGTCCACCGGCGACACCAAGCTGAACATGCTGGTGCTGGTGGCCGCGGCCATTGCCGACGTGCTGGGCTGGATGCTGCTGGCGGTGGCGCTGATGCTGACCGCGCCACACGCTTCCCCGCGGGTGCTGGCGTTCAAGATGCTGCTGCTGGTGGTCTTTGGCGCTCTCATGCTTGGCCTGGTGCGCCCGGCGATCGGGAAACTGGTTCGCTGGCGCGGCGCTCCCAACGTGACGCAGGTCCTGCTGGCCGTCTTCATCGTCTTTGTACTGTTCTGCGCCTTTGTTACGGAACGGCTGGGCGTGCATGCGTTGTTTGGCGCATTTCTGGCCGGCATGTGCATGCCGCGGCTGCACAGTTGGCACCGGCAACTGGAGCGCACCATCCACCCGCTGGTCTCGGTCCTGCTGCTGCCCGTCTTCTTTGCCGTCACGGGTATCCACACGGAGTTCCGCGATCTGGGCGGCCGCGGCGTGCTGGGCTGGTTTCTGCTGCTGCTCGTTGTGGCGGTTGTCACCAAGGTGGGCGGCGCCTACTATGGAGCCCGGCTGTCGAAGCTGCCGCAGCGGGAATCGCTGCTGGTCGGCTTCTTGATGAATACGCGCGGGCTGGTGGATTTGGTGGTGGTCACGCTGGCATTGCAGGCCGGGGCCATCAATTCCCAGCTCTTCACCATCCTTGTCCTCATCGCGCTGATCACCACCGCCATGACAGCACCGGCGCTACGGCTGCTGAAAATCAGACCAGACAGCGGAGCCAGGCCGACCGCATCCCAACCGGATTTCAGCGCGGCGGGGAGCAAACCCTAGCTTCGAATCCGCTGGGCGGCAGACTATGATGGTGGGCGCTGCATATCCCATCTGCTCCCCGGAGTTTTCATGAGGCCGCTTCTTCGCCCGTTGCCGCTGCTCGTCCTAATATTTCTAGCTGGCGCACTCGCAACCCGCGGGCAGGCAAAACCCTCCCGGCCGACCACCGGATATGTGGCGCCGGACTATGCGAACCCGGCAAACTGGGTTTGCCGCCCAGGAGCGGAGACCACCTGCACGGCCAATCTGGATGCCGAGGTGGTATTCCCCGGCCACCCTTCGAAGACTGTGCGCTTTCAGCCGGCCGCCGATCCGCCCATCGACTGTTTTTACGCGTATCCCACCGTCTCACTCCAGGAAACGGAGTACGCCAGCATGACGGCCAGTCCCGAGGTGAGGAAAACGGTCAACGCGCAGGCAGGCCTGTTGACCACTCGCTGCCGCGTGTATGCGCCCCTCTATCGCCAGGTGACAGTGCCCGCGCTGCGCCGCACGATGGCGAATCATGGGCAAATCTCCTGGGAGCTGCCCGAGCGTGACCTGCTGGCGGCGTGGGCCTTCTATCTGCAACACGACAATCATGGCCGCGGCGTCGTCCTGATCGGGCACAGTCAGGGAACCATCCTGCTGCAGGAGCTGATGGCTGCGGCCGTCGACGGCAAGCCGGCGCAGGCCCTGCTGGTTTCGGCATTTCTGGCCGGCGATCCGTCGCTTGGCGTTCCGCCCGGCGCGCGCGTGGGCGGGACCTTCAAGCACATTCCAACATGCGATTCTGCAGCGGAGACCGGCTGCGTGTATGTCTGGGGCTCTTACAGGGCAGATGCGCCCGCTACGGATCAGATCTTTGGCGCTGCGCGGAAGGATGGCCTGGTCAGTGCTTGCGAAAATCCGGCGGCGCCGGCAGGCGGTAGCGGCGCGCTGAAGTGGTTCATCCATCGGCCGAGCGACCAGCAAAACGGCAAAACACCCTGGGTGGAGGTGCTGGGCGTTTTGACCGGCGAATGCCGGAACTTCTCCGGACGCAACGCGTTTCGCGTAACCGTGCTGAAAGGCCCTTACGCCAAAACCGCGAACAAAATGCTGGATCATGCGGCCCGGCAGCAACGCTGGGGGCTCCATGCGCTGGACTTGACATTGGTGAAGGGCAACATCCTGGATGTGCTGGATGCAGAGACCGCGAGCTGGGCAAAAACGCATCCGGCACCGAAGCCGGCGGCACTGCCCGTCGCGACCAAGGTTCCCTAGCCGCGGCTGCGCTCAGGGCAGTCGCTTGATTTTGGTGCCTTCAGGAATCTTGAGCTGGAACTGATCGTTGGCGAGCGGCCGGTTCAATGTCAGCTTCTGAATCGTCAGAGCAATCTGGTAACCGTCGCCCGGGCGATCGATAATGATGCGTGTGGGATAAGGAATGCCCTGAAATGTCTGGTAGCTGCTGTAGAGGGTCTTGGTAACCAGATTGCCTTTGCCGTCATACTCATCCAGCTGGTAGGGGAGCAGATCTGTGCGGCTGACGTGAACGACGCGGACTGGGATGAGCTCCTGGCTGTCGCCCTGACGCCGCAAAATCCCCAGGTCATAATCGGGCAGCTCCACCAGGTGATGCGTGTGCGGGTCGCGCTCTACGCGATTGTTTGTCGTTACGTAGATCAGCTCGTCGGGCGCGACCTTGCGGATCAGCATGGAGTCAAAAAAGACAGAGGGCCGCAGGTTCATCAGCGGATTGGGCGAGGGTTTCGTGACCGTGCCCTTTCCGGTGATCGCCTCATTTTTCGGCGGAATCAGCAGCGTGAACCGGGACCCGTTGCTCGCCATGTCGAAGGCCCGCGTCTCCACCACCGGCAGCATTCCCAGCACGCGCAGCATGTCCGGCTGGCGCAGCAGGATGTAGCCCCGCAGCGAGGTGTAATCGGTAACCTTGCCCTTGCTGGCGCCGCCCACTGAAGCGCGAATCAACACCGTCGCGCTCAGCGAGTGGATCTGATCGTAGCGCTGATTCAGCCCCTGAATGAGCTGCGCTCCACTGGCGCTGAGCACCACCTGCGGCTGCTGCGGCCGCTCCAGCAGCCGGGTGTGCTTCAGACATCCCGTGATCGGCAGCGCGAAAAACGCGCCCAGCAGCATGGACCCTATCCGCTTGCGGAAGGACTGGTGCGACCGTCTGTGAGCGCTCACCGGGCGGCCTGCTTCCCATCCGCACTCCGCCGCTCGCGCTCGCTGCGTCGATACGCCGCGACATTCCGGCTGTGCTCATCGAGAGTAGTAGCAAACAGGGAGTGACCGGGGTTCCGCGGATCACTGACAAAGTAGAGATAGCTGCTCTGTGCTGGATGCATGGCCGCCAGCAGCGACTGCGCTCCCGGATTGCAGATTGGCCCCGGCGGCAGGCCGGCATGCATGTAGGTGTTGTACGCAGAATCCGCCTTCAGGTCGGACTGATAAATGGTGCCGCGGTAACGATTCTGCAGCAGCGCGGCATAGATGACGCTGGGGTCGGTCTCGAGCGGCATCCCTTTGGCCAGCCGATTAACAAATACGCTGGCGACCAGCGGGCGATCCGCGGCGTCCGGCGTCTCTCGCTCCACCAGTGAGGCCAGTGTCACTG
>JAJZCP010000078.1 GCA_021846065.1 Acidobacteriota bacterium | reverse complement strand
CCCTGCTGCACCAGGCGGTCGTCATCGACAAGGCAGTGGATGGGCAGCAGTTCCACCGACGTGATGCCGAGCGAGCGGATGTAGTCCAGCACCTCCGGACAGGCCAGCCCGGCATAGGTTCCCTGCAGGTGTTCGGGCACCTTCGGATGCTGTTTTGTAAAACCTTTTACGTGCATTTCATACACGATCGTGTCGTCGTAAGACACCGCCAGGTGTGCGCGGCTGCCGCGGCGGCTGCGCCCGGGCGAGCCTGTCCAGTCAAAGTTTGGATCGACCACGACGCACTTTGGCATGAACGGCGCACTGTCCCGCTCGTCATAGGTGTGGTCGTCGCCGGACTCCATCTGATATCCGAACAGGGCGGGATTCCATGCGACACGGCCAAAGTGGCCGACCGCGTAAGGGTCGAGCAGCAGCTTGTTGGGGTTAAAGCGGTGCCCGGCGTCGGGCTCGTACGGCCCGTGCACGCGGATGCCATAAATCTGGCCCGGGCCAACACCGGGCAGATAACCGTGCCAAATCTGATCGGTATATTCCGGCAACGCGATGCGGGTCAGCTCGCGCGTTCCCTGTTCATCGAACAGGCAAACCTCAACCTTGGTGGCGTGGGCAGAAAATACGGCGAAGTTTGTTCCCGATCCGTCCCATGCAGCACCAAGGGGATACGGAAGTCCTTCGCGAAGGTCTTTACTGGAAGCCATGCTATTCCTTTACGTTGATGGATCGATAAAGACATGGGAGACGGCGCCAGCGCAGCGACGGCCGCAGCGTAGCGCAGCGATGACAAGCGGAAAGATGAACCGGAGTTGTTAGAGGCAGAAAATGCGGGCGTTGGCGCCAAAGAGGCGGCCTTCGCGGGCCGCCTCCGGCTCTGCGTGCGATGCAGAAGAATCGCTAGATAGACCGCGTTTTCCCGCGCGTTACCAGCCGCAGCAGCAGCGTGAGAAGCACAGCGCCACCCACTGCGACCAGGATGGTATACAGCAAGCCGCCGCTGCCGGCGTAGCCAAGCGAGCGCATGATAAACCCGCCGATCAATGCGCCGATCAGGCCCACGACCATATCCATGATTGCGCCATACCCGCCGCCGCTCATGAGCTTTCCGGTGAGCCAGCCTGCAATCAGCCCCACAATCAACCACCAGATGATGAACATTCGTGCGTCCCCCAGTCAGTGTTGCGCGCTTCAGCATCGAAGTGCGTCTTGCAGTTCTCTTACAGTCCGGCCACAGCAGGCGATCCCGCTGGGTCAGTTCTGCAGCATCGGCTTCCCTTCATGCGCGACCAGCAGGTCGTGCATATCGTTGGCATGTTCCTCCTCGTTGCCGAGGATGCGTTCCAGCATAACGCGCGTGGTCGTGTCTTTGTCACCAAAGAAGCGGATAAGCTCCCTGTAGTGCTCACAGGCGATGCGCTCGGCAATCAGGTTTTCACGGATCATCTCCACCAGGTTGTTCGCCTTGCCATACTGAGATGCGGACCGGCTGGCCAGCCCATCCGGGTTGAAATTCGGACGGCCGCCAAGCTGGTTAATGCGCTCGGCACACTCCATCATGTGTCCCTGCTCTTCGCGGGCGTGCTCGGCAAACTCCTTCCGAACGCTATCGCTTGAGATGCCGGCGGCGGCAACAGCATGCATGGTGTAGCGCAGAACGCAGACAATCTCTGTCGCCAGCACCGCCTGCAGAATCTCGATCGTCTGCTCCGGATCGAGACCGTAATTGTTTGTGATGGCGCCCTTTTCCAGGCTTTTGCGGGCGCGCTCCCGCAATGTCTGAACATCGGTCAGAAATGGCTGCTGCTCTTTTTCTTTTGTCGTCAAGTGTTACCCCTTCCCTTTCTACAAGTGCGACCGCACTGAACCCGGCGGCGGCCGGACATGCGCTTAGACCTCGCCAGACGGCGGGTTAAGGTCAACTGTTCCCGTTGGATGCGGAAATCGCGGAGGAGGATACGGGCATTATAGCCACCGCCGGAATCCAGGTCTCCGGAACAGAAATGCCAGGCCGCAATCCAGAATGCCAGGCCTGCCGTTCTCTGGTTGGCGGATCGCGCGTCGCCATCTGGGATGCTTGTATAAAAGGGGCAGCACCATGGCTGCGCATACGACGGCCGTTATGGTTTACAGTGGAGGGGCGCCTCCGGCAAAGTATTCAATCGCCTTGTGCAGGAAGCGCTTTCACGCCCTGACCCCGATGCAGACGCCGGACATGACTTCGACGGACGAGCAGCTGATGCAGCAAATGCGCGAGCGTCGCCCGGAAGCCCTGTCACGCCTGTATGACCAGTACTCCTCCCTCGTATATTCCGTCGCCATGCGGGTGTTGCGCGATCCTGCCGCGGCGGAAGATGTGATGCAGGAGGTGTTTTTGAAGTTATGGCAGCAGCCGGAGTGCTTTACGCAACAACGGGGCAGCCTGTGCGGATGGCTGGCCGTTGTGGCGCGCAACCGGGCCATTGACCGGGTCCGTGGCGCCCGGCACGTAGAAAATATTGAGGATCTTCAGCTGTGTGGCGCCGGCGACCTGGGTTCGGAAGCCGAACGCGCCATCATGATTGAAAAGGTCCGGACCGTAATCGACGGCATGTCCGCCGAGCAGCGGCAGGCGATGGAGATGGCTTTCTTTGAAGGCCGGACGCACAGTGAGATTGCAGAACAGACCGGACAGCCGTTAGGCACGGTCAAAACGAGGATTCGCTCCGCCCTGAGTACGATCCGCAAAGTGATGGAACCGGACGCATGATGGCTGCCCAACATCCCGATAGCGACGCGCTGCTGCTGTTTGCGCTCGATCCCGGCTCGCGTCCGGAATCCGTAACGGAGCATGTTCGGCAGTGCGCCCTCTGTCAACAGGAGATTGCGGAGACACAGCGCGTACTGGCCATGTCGGCCATGAGCGCCGCAGAATCGATGCCACCAGCGGGCGCGCGGGAACGACTCCTGCAGGCGGCGGGAGTTCCGGCAACGCCTCAACGGGTGGAATCGGATCGGACGGCGAAAGTAACCCGGATGGAGCCGCACCGCAGTGGTACGGGCCGGCCGTTGGTGTGGGCGGGCTGGATTGCGGCCGCCGCGTGCCTTGTCTATGCGGCCCTGCTGCACACAACAAATGCCCGCATGGGGCGGTTGTTAGGGCAGCAGTCGGCGGAACTGCAGCGCTCGCAGACCTCAGCCGCGCGGGCCGAACGGGCACTCGCCGTGTTGAGTTCGCCCCAGGCGCAGCGGGTGACGCTTGTTGCAGCGCACGCCAAACCAGAGCCCACCGGACATGCTGTCTATCTGCCGGACCGGGGTGCGCTGATCTTTACCGCCAGCAACCTGGAGCCGCTGCCACCGCATAAGACCTATGAGCTTTGGGTTATCCCGGCTAACGGCTCCGCGCCACTCCCGGCGGGTACGTTTACGCCGGATGCGCACGGCATGGCAAGTGTGATTCTTCCCACACTGCCGCGCGGCGTGACGGCGAAGGCCTTTGGTGTGACGCGTGAAAATGCAGGTGGTTCCACCACACCGACCCTGCCAATACTTCTGGCTGGCGGCTAGGCATATCCCGCCTTACGCCACTTGCGTGCCCACGCGATTTCTCCAATGGGTACGGACAAACCACGCGATCCCGAGAAACAGCACCACCAGAATCGCCGCATCGGCTCGATGCAGAATCTCCTTTAGGCGCGGGTCCGTATTCCACGCGTTGCCCAGCCGCTCCCCCGCATAGGCAAGCACCAGGCACCACGGCCAGGAACCGAGAAACGTGTAGAGATGGAAGCGGAGCTGCGGCATGCGCGCAATGCCGGCGGGCAGCGCGATAAAGGTGCGTACCACCGGGAGCAGCCGGCCCAGAAAAACCGTGATGCCCCCGTAGCGTTCAAAGAACGCGAAGGAGCGGTCCAGATCGCGCCGGTTCAGCAGGATGTAGCGCCCATACCGCTCAATCAGCGGACGGCCGCCATATGCGCCAATCCAATAGGCAATTGCCGAGCCGATGTTGCATCCAATCGCGCCGGCCGTCGCCACCCACAGCAGGCGAAAGCGGTGCGTGTAGACCAGGTAGCCGGCAAACGGCATGATGATTTCCGACGGAAGCGGAATGCAGGCCGACTCAATCGCCATGAGAAGCGCGACGCCCGCATAGCCAATATGAGAGATGATGCCCGTGATCCACGGAACAAGAAAACTGAGAAGTTTAACGGTCATGCGGTTGTCAGAGACTGCCTGCGGCCAGAATTTAAGATGCGGGAACTTCTTTCATGATAGTGAAAAGCATGCAAAATTTCCGGGCACGTCCGGTTTGCTAGCATAGGGTCGGATTCCAACCTATGCCGAAAGCGCGCTCCTCCAATCCTTCGCAACGTCCGGAAAAGCCTTCGCGTTCTCGAGCGGCGGGCGCGCCGGAACACAACGCGCGGTTGACGGAGATTCTCCGCCGCCTGGCAAAACATTACCCGGACGCGGTATGTGCCCTGCACCATCGCAACGCCTGGGAACTGATGGTTGCCACGATTCTGTCTGCACAATGCACGGACGCACGGGTCAATATGGTGACGCCGGTCCTGTTCAAGCGGTTCCCGACGCCTGCGGCGCTGGCCGGCGCCGACCTGCCGGAGATCGAATCGATCATCCGCAGCACAGGATTTTTTCGCAACAAGGCAAAGAGTATTCAGGGCGCGGCCAAACGCCTGCTGAACGACTTTCATGGCCGCGTGCCGGAGACGATGGACGAACTGCTCACGCTGCCCGGCGTCGCCCGCAAGACGGCAAATGTGGTGCTGGGCTCGTGGTTCAAGATCGCAGACGGCGTGGTAGTCGATACCCACGTGGCGCGTATCGCACGCCGGCTGGAGCTGACAAGAGCGGAGACGCCGGAACGCATCGAACAGGACCTGATGCGCATCCTTCCGCAGAAACAGTGGATCGATTTTTCACACCGCATCATTCACTTTGGCCGCGGCATCTGCATCGCCCGCAAGCCGCGCTGCGCGGACTGCTTCCTTGAAGATCTCTGCAATGCGCCGGACAAGACTTGGAGTTCGCACCCCGCTCCGCAGAAGACCCGCGCAAAGAAGACCAGCGCCCCGCGGGCTAGGCCCGCCTAGCTGCGCCTATACCACTCGCAAAGCGCTTCCACCAGACCGGGAATCGTATAGGTGCGCGCTTCAATGACCGGCTCAATCCCATGCGCGAGCAGCGTGCGGCTGGTGACAGGTCCGATCGACGCGGCCGCCAGCGACGGCGGCCAAACAATACCGGACTCGTCCAGAAGCCGCCAGAAGTTGGTCACCGTCGACGAGCTGGTGAAGGTGACCGCATCCGGCCCCTGGTCCCGCAGCGCGAAGATTCGGCGCAACGCGGCACTCGACTCCTGCGGAACGACCGTCTCATACGCTTCGGCAATGTCGACGCGTGCGCCAGCCTTTTCCAGCTCCGCCGGTAAAACGTCGCGGGCCACTTTTGCACGCACCAGCAGCACACGCTTTCCGAACACTTGCTCCCGCAGGGATGCGGCCAGCGATTCTGCTACGTATTGTTCAGGAATGACATCCACGGCAATTCCCTGCGCTTCCAGCGCCCGTGCCGTGGCGGGCCCCATCGCCGCAACCCGCAGGCCGCGCTCCGGCGGAAGCAATAGACGGCCGCCGGTAAGCCTCGTACCCGCCAGTGCACGCATGCGCGCGCCGAGTGCTTCAACGCCGTTGACGCTGGTCAACACCAGCCAGTCATACTGATCCAGTGCCTTGAGTGCGTCGTCCAGCGAATCCCAGCTGGCGGGCGGGTCAATGCGAATCGCGGGAACAGCAAGCACCGCAGCGCCATGCGACTCCAAGGCCCGGGCGAGCACATCCGCCTGATGGCGCGCTCGCGTGATAAGAATCCGGCGGCCGCTAAGCGCCTGCATGACTGTCCCCGGCGGATGGGGAATGTGCCGCGGACGCATTGAGAATGTCGCCGGCTCCCGCAATCAAAAGACGCGCGGCCAGCATGCGGCCGGCATCCGCGGCATCTTCTGCGGATTGCGTGTCGCCCGGCAACGTCATGGAATAGCGAACCATCCGCGATCCGTCGGGCGCAGCGACGACGCCAAGTACGGCCCACTCCGCGTGGTTGCGAACGCAGTGCACACCGATTGGAACGTGGCAGCCACCCTCGAGCGCGGCCAGCGTCGCGCGTTCCAGTGTTACGGCAAACCGCGAGTCCGGATATTCGAGCGTTGCCAGAGCCTGCAGAATCTTCTCGTCCCCGGCCCGGCACTCGATGCCCAGGGCGCCCTGGCCGGCGGCCGGACACATCTGCTCCACGGCAAAGCGCTCCCGGATCTTTGCGTCCAGCCCCAGCCGGTCCAGCCCGGCAGCCGCCAGAACAATGGCGTCACAGCTTCCCTGCTCCAGCCGCCGCATCCGCGTATCGATGTTGCCGCGCAGTTCAACAACGTTCAAATCCGGCCGCTGCGCGCGCAACAGGGACTGGCGCCGGATACTGCTGGTGCCCACGGTCGCCCGCTGTGGCAGCGCGGCGAATGATGCGAAACTTTGTGCCAGAAAGGCATCGCGCGGGTCGGCGCGACGTGGCACACAGGCCAGAGTAAATTCCTGCGGCAGTTCCGAGGGCAGATCTTTCAAGCTGTGCACGGCAAGATCGATGCGGCTGGTGGCGAGCGCTTCGTCGATCTCCTTTGTGAAGATGCCTTTGTTGCCCACCTGCGCAAACGGAAGAGTGCGCACGCGGTCGCCTGCCGTCACCAGCACTTCCATCTGTACCGCGTGGCCATGCGCGCGCAGATGATCGGCGACGAACGTCGCCTGCCAACGGGCCAGGGTGGAACCGCGCGTTCCAATCCGAATCAATCGTGTTCTCCTTCGTCATCGAGCGGTGGTGTTGTCTCGGCGGTGGGGCCCGGAGAGAACATCTGCTCGATGATTGCCAGCGATTCGAGATCGCCCGCGCTGGCTGCCCGCTTGAGCGCCTGGATTGGACCATGCTGCAGCTTATGCACCAGGGCGCGCGTCATCTGCTCCACGGCATCCATCTGTGCCGGTGA
>JAJZCP010000077.1 GCA_021846065.1 Acidobacteriota bacterium | reverse complement strand
GTGAGCCGCGTCACAGCGATGCTGGCGCTGGCGGCGCTGCTCTGCGGCGTGGCTGCCGGACAGCGAACCGCTTCGGCAGAGTTGAGGCCGCAACAGATTGCGCGCGGGGCAGCGGGTGGAATCGACGAGCAGCAGGTAGTGACGCTCACCGGGAATATCCCACGATGGGCTGAGCCGGGGCGCGTCGTGGGAACTGTGCCCGCGGAGATTCAACTGCGACGCATGGTGCTGGTGCTCAAAGCGGATTCCACCCGGCAACAGGCGCTGGAGCATCTGGTGGAAGCGCAGCACGAGCCGGGATCGCCGGAGTTTCATCGCTGGCTGACTCCACAGCAGTTCGGGCAACGGTATGGCGCAACCGACGCACAACTGGCTCAGGTGACGGCGTGGCTGCGCGCGCATGGATTTACCGTGGAACCGGTGAACTCCGGGCGACGCATGATTGTCTTTTCCGGAACCGAAGGCGCTGTCGAGGATGCTTTTCACGTGGCGCTGCGGCGCTATCAAACGGAGAGTGGCGAGCATCTGGCCAACAGCGAAGACCCGCAAATTCCCCGCGCACTGGCCGCGGTAGTCACTGGAGTGCTATCCCTCAATGATTTTCAGCACCAGTCCCAGATCGCGCAGCAAAAGCCGGTGACTCTGCCTGGAATGGAAGGATCTGGCGCCGGCGGATCGGGTAAAGCGCGAGCGCCACACCTGCATCCGCTTTATACACAAGGGACGACGCACTATCTCTTCCCGGCGGATTTCGCGACCATCTACAACGCCAATCCTGTCTATGCGCAGGGAATCTCCGGTGCCGGATCTTCCATTGCCATTGTGGGCCGAAGCGATGTGAGCTTATCGGATTTTTCCGAATTTCGCAGCTTCGCCAATCTCGCGGGCGGGTCAACGGTCGCGGTCACGCTGGATGGACCGGATCCGGGCGTGGTTCCGGGCGATCAGGACGAAGCCACGTTTGACATCGAGTGGGCCAACGCGGTCGCTCCGCAGGCACAGGTCCAGTATGTGGAAGCCGCATCCACGGCGACCACGGACGGAGTGGACCTGGCTGCTGCCTATGCCGTGAACCATCGCATTGCGCCGGTGATCAGCGTCAGCTATGCAAGCTGCGAATCGGCGATGGGCACCACCGAGCTGGCGTTTTACAGCGACCTATGGATGCAGGCGGCCAGCGAAGGGATCAGCGTCTTTGTGGCCGCTGGCGATGCCGGCGCTGCGGGCTGCAACGCGGGCGGCGATTCGTCAGGGTCAGCGCGCGCGGTCAACGGCATGTGCTCGCCGATCTGGTCAACCTGTGTCGGCGGAACGGAATTCAACGAAGGCAATTACACCTATTGGAATCCTTATAACGGGCAAGGCAGCGAATCAGCCCTCGGATATATTCCGGAAGAGGTCTGGAACGAAAGCGGCACCAACGGAGGTTCGCAATTGTGGGCCTCCGGCGGCGGAGTCAGTACCATCTACGTTCAACCACCGTGGCAGGCGGGCATTGTCGGAGCCAATGGAAATGGCATGCGGACCGTGCCCGACGTTGCCCTTTCTACGGCATTGCATGATGGATACCTGGGCTGCGTCGGCGGAAACTGGTATGTATTCTCCGGAACTTCCGTGGCTTCGCCCGCATTTGCCGGCATCATGGCGCTGGTCGATCAGCAGCAGAATGGAGCCAGTCAAGGCTCTGCCAATCCCGAGCTATACGCGATGGTGAACGCGCCGACATCGCCGTTTCACACTACGCTCAGCGGCAACAACAGCGTACCGGGCGTGACCGGATTCACGGCCAGCGGAACTGTCTACAACCTGGCGACTGGACTGGGAAGCGTGGATGCGACCACGCTGGTTGAAAACTGGGCGTTCAATGCCGAAGGGCTGGCGGCAAGCTTCTCACTTACGCCTTCCGAGACTGCGGCAACCGTGATCGACGGCGGCAGCACCAGCTTCATGCTTGCAGCGACGACCACAAGCGGAAGCACCCAATCCATCACACTCTCGGCAACGGCACCGCCGGGTGTCACCGTCAATTTCACGCCGGCCTCGATTGTGCCTGGGCAGAGCGCTACGGTCACGGTGACAGCCGCTTCCGACGCTCCAGCGGGAAGCGGGACGATTGCCATCACCGGAACAAGCGGAAACTCCCAGCAGACGGTGAAGATTGGCTTGACCGTGGAACCGCTGCCGACCTTGAGCGTGAGTGCAACCCCATCCACACTGGCCATTACGCAGGGTGCCAACGCCGGCACCACGGTCACGGTGACCACAGGCGGAACCTTCAGCGGCGCGGTCACGCTGTCCACGAGCGGGCTGCCCGCAGGCGTCACCGCCGTATGGAGCACGACGACCCTGACTCCGTCGGCGAATACTACGGCCACCACGGCTGTCAATCTGACCCTCGTGGCGGCGGCCAATGCTCCGCCTGTGACCGGAGCAACCGTCACCGTCACCGCCGCAGGCGACGGACTGTCCACATCGACCCGCATCGCCGTCACGGTTGTGGCGGCGCAAACCGAGCTTGCCATTGCATCCGCCGCGCAGACTCTGACGCTGGTGGCTGGCAACACGCTCGCCGTACCCGTCATCGTCACCGCAGCCAATGGTTTTGCTGGGCTGGTCCGGGTGGGCGTGGCCGGGCTGCCCACTGGAGTGACGGCTGCGTGGAGCGCAACGCAGTTTGAAGCGCAAGCACCTCAAACGCTGCATCTGACGCTCACCCTGCACGCGCTGGCCACGGCTACTCCCGTCAGCGTTCCATTGTCGCTCACCGCCTTTGGAGACGGACAGACAGCCTTTGGAGACGCCACACTGAATGTAACGCTCCCGACAGCACTCGTGCTCTCACTCAGCGCAAATCCTCTTGGTCTGTCCCCGGGGGCGACTTTGACTACGACAGCGACAGTCCGGATCGTTGGACCGCTTACGCTGGCGACGAACCTGACCGATGCAGCCGTGCGGTTCCAGGGTTTGCCGACAGGTGTATCCGTGTCTTGGGGTCCATGGACGCAGACCGCCAACGTTCTAACCGCGCAAGGTCAGGTGACGGCTGCTTCCTCGGCTGCGCTGGGCACAACGCAGGCAGAAGCTCTGGCCGAGATCACTGACACTGCAACCGGACAGATATACCATGCCGTTGAGCCGATCCAGGTGGAGATCCACCCGGCGGCGACGCTGACCGTCGCCACAGGCGCGGGATCGCTGTTGCTGGTTCCGGGTGCGACGGTGCAGGTGCCCGTCACTGTCTTGTCATCCTTGCTCTTGAGTGCGCCTGTGCAACTATCGATCTTCCACCTGCCCGCCGGAGTGATGGCGGCGTGGAGCGTGGATTCACTTGCCGGTGCCGGTGGAACCACCACGCTGACACTGAAGGTTGCTGGCACCGTGCGTCCGGCAACAGGTACGCTGACCATTCAGGCGGCAGGCGATGGATTGAGCGCGCAAACAGCCGTGGACTATCGCGTGTACTAAGGCGCAGCCGGGGCTTTCGGAGTTGCAGACGAGACCTGGGGATCGTCCGCAATCAAGCCCAGGGCGCGATAGATAACCAGCGGTGCGTCGATCAGCGAATAGCGACGAACGTAGCAGGCACGAGCTGCCGCCTGCATCGCTTCGCGCTCACTGCTGGTCATCCTCTGGAAGCGCTCAATCAGGCGTGAGGTGCCCTCGACTGTATCAGTATCGACAAAAGCGGCTTGATCCGCTGCAACTTCTGGAGCAATATTGACCTTGTCGCTGATGAGCGGAATCAGTCCGCAGGCCAAAGCGTCCGCCACCGCGATGCCAAAGTTCTCCTGATGCGAGGGCAGAATGAAGGCGCTTGCGGCATACAATGCGCCCCACTTCTGCGCTCCGCGCAACATGCCCGTCCATGTAATGCGGTCACCGATTCCAAGCGCATCCGCGCGTGCTTTCAGCTCCGCCGTCCATCCCACTTCGTCAGGCCCGGCCATCACCAGATGGAGATCCGGCTCCGCCGAGCGAGCCAATGCGTCCATCAGCAGATCGCAGCCCTTTTTCGGGTGAATGCGTCCCAGAAAAAGCAGGAAGCGCTTGTCTGCCAGATGCGGCCAGTCGGCCAGAAACGCTTCGCGGTTCGCCGCAGGGTCACCCTCCGGTCCGGCTGAGCCATAGGGCACCAGCAGGCGACGGAAGCGACGAAAGGGGAAGCCTTCGGCTACCGTATGAAATTCTTCCTGGCTGGTGACACAGACGGCGTGAGCCTGGTTCAGATTACGGCTCTCTTCAAGCGTCCAGTAAACAAGTTTTTTCAGGTGCTTCAGCGGAAAACGCTTTTTGAAGTAAGGGTCAAGCATGCCGTGGCTGAAGATGGCATACGGTACGCGTCCCGCAAAGGCACGCCGTGCGGCCAGACTGTGATATTGCCATACTCCGTTGACAATAACTCCGTCAAAACGAGAGCGATTCGCGAGCAGCCAAGGTTGAAGTTGATGAGAATATCCGTATTTCCCCACAGCAGGACCACAGGGATGTACCGGGCATGGAAATGAACTGCGATATCCATCCTTCGACGGACCGTCGTCTGGGGAATCGAGAGTTACGATCTCGACATTCCATCCCAGTTTCTGATGCGCCAACGCAAACATGCGAACAGATTCACTTGGCCCACCGCCTTCTAAATTCAGACTGCGGATGACATGCAATATTTCCAAGTTCGCCCCAGAGACAGTCAGCTTGAGCAAAGTAATAACTCTGGATGCGGTCGGTAAACGGCCGCCGCATCCGAAGCAAAGACATCAGGATCGGCATTCAAAGGTTACTTGATTCACTGCCCCAGTGCAATCAGACCGTTACTGCCTCGGCGGCGTTGGCTAGATCTTCGATGCCCGCGACAGCCTCAGCGAGAACACGGACGGAAAGCTGGGCGAGGACTTCGCGGTAAAGCCGCACGGAAACGGTAAAATCGCCGACCGACTTGAGCGGCTCAACTAGCTGGATCTTGCGACGATCGATCTCAAAGCCCTTGGCTGCCAGTTCGTGAGCAATGTCCGCAGATGTCACTGAACCGAAAAGGTGCCCGCTGTCGCCGGTCTTCCGTGTGAAGACCAGGTGGAGCGCGGCAAGCTGGACGGCAAGCGCCTCAGCCTGAGCCTTCTCCGTGGCGGAGCGACGCGCTGCGGCAGCCTTCATCTGCTCGATGACGGACTTGTTGGAAACGGTGGCCTGCAGAGCAAGCTTGCGCGGCAGGAGGTAATTGCGGCCGTAGCCGTCGGCGACCTTGACCACATCGCCACGGTGACCGAGATTGGCTACGTCTTCTTTCAGAATGACTTCCATCGGAAACTCTCCAGTTTGCTAACGACGCTGAGTCTCTCCGCCGCATGATTTTCGTCCTGGTGGTTGGACACCGGACGACGGGGAAAGGTTGCGCCGCGAGTGATTGTATTCCTCCGACGTCTATCTCCGGCAACCGGGCGGTCAAAAAAACTTCGCTGACCGAACCGTAACTGGAAACAGAATGCCGGATTGCTTCTGCAACCCGTTCAGAGACATACAAGACTCTGAATACGCAGCAGTACAAAAACGCGACAGCTTAAAATCCCGACGCGAACGGCAGCAGCGCAATATTCCGCGCCTGCTTAATGGCGCGCGTGAGACGACGCTGATGCGTTGTGCAGACGCCGGTCAGGCGGCGAGGCACAATCTTGCCGCGTTCCGCAATGAAGCCCTGCAGAAGACGCACATCCCGATACGGAATCGAGTCAATCTTCTCGGTGCAGAACTTGCAGACCTTCTTGCGTCGGAAAAACTTTCCGCGCCCGCCCGGTCCACCGGTGCGAGGACCGCTGGAACGAGGACCGGAGGATGGTGATGCAGCGGCCGCTGACGGTGCAGCAGCTTCCGGAGCTTTGTTTTGAATTTCTTCTGCCATGATCTCTCTCATTTTCTGTTTCGTGCGGACTCAGCCGACGAAACTTCTGAATTGCTGAGGCTGCCCGTGGTTGCCAGATCGCGTCTGAATTCCCCTGCACACAGCCAAATCCAACAAAGGCTCAGGCGCTGACCGCCTCAGCAACGGGTGCTGTGGCTTCTTCGGTCGGCTTGCGGCGAACACCGCGAGCTGCCTTCACCTTGGCGACGCGCTTCTCTTCCTCATCGGTGCGGACGGTGATGAACTTGATGACTGGCTCAGAAACGCGCAAACGGCGTTCCAACTCCGCGACCACAGGTCCATTGGCCGCGAGAATCATCAGCACATAGACCCCATCGTTGAACTTGCGCACGGTGTAGGCCAGACGACGGCGGCCCATCCGCTCGATGGACTTGACCTCGCCTCCACCCGTGGTGACGGTTGCTTCAAAGCCGGAGATCAGCTTTTCCATCTCTTCTTCTTCAACATCCGGCCGGACGATAAACATGACTTCATATTGCCGATCCATCTTCTGCTCTTTTCTGCCGGTCCTCAGGGGATCCGGCGTAACCGCTGGTCTTGACTGCCCGACCATCGCGGCGGAATGATCGTTCCATCTCCAGGCGACTGCGGGTCGGTTCGCGCCGCAGTTGCCTGATTGTCTTCGCAGGGCTGTTCAGGGCCTGCGGTTCCACTCGTTCATGGCGGCGGCAGCGCCTTCCAGGGCAATCTGCCGGACCGCTTGCGCCACCCGATCCAGCGCCTCATCGAGAATCGCCAGATCAGCTTTACGCATGGGCGACAGCAGATAGTTGCTGCCTCCCGGTCGCTTGGCTCCGGCTGCGAGCGCCTCGGCAGAGAGCTTTTGCCCAACGCCGATGCGGACCCGCAACCATTCTTCCGTTCCCAGCGAGGAGCTAATGCTGCGAGCGCCATTATGGCCGGCAGCCGATCCTCGCTCCCGGATTTTGATCGTCCCAAGCGGCAGGTCCAGTTCGTCATACAGCACGACGAGATGGGCACGGCCGGACTCAGGATCCTCCGGGTAAAACTCCTGAAGCAGGGCTTTCACCGACACCCCGCTCAGGTTCATAAACGTCTCCGGCTTGGCCAGCAGCAGGCCGCGTCCACCGATCTCCGTAACCCCGGTGAGCGCCCTGCCGCGCCGGTTGCCG
>JAJZCP010000076.1 GCA_021846065.1 Acidobacteriota bacterium | reverse complement strand
CAAAACAATGGCTCATGGACATGGAATTCCGCAGGCGCCGATGCCGCTGCCGGGCGTCAGCAAGATCATCGCGGTTGGCTCCGGCAAAGGCGGAGTCGGCAAGACCACGGTCGCCGTCAACCTGGCGATTGCGCTGGCGCGGATGGGAAACAAGGTCGGCCTGATCGACGCCGACATCTACGGCCCGAATATTCCGCTGATGATGGGCAGCAGCCAGCAGCCGCGCGTGGATGAGCGCAACCAGATTCAGCCGAATGTGGCGCATGGGGTCAAGACGATCTCGATCGGCTACATCTCTCCCGGCGACAAGCCGCTGGTGATGCGTGGACCGATGCTGCACCAGATCATCCGCCAGTTTCTGCAGCAGGTGGAGTGGGGCGAGCTGGATTATCTGATCGTCGATCTGCCGCCCGGCACGGGCGACGTGGTCATCTCGCTGGTGCAGACGGTGCCGCTCACCGGCGCGGTCGTCGTCTCCACGCCCAGCGACGTTTCCCTGCAGGATGCGCGCAAGGCGCTGGAGATGTTTGCGCAGGTCAACGTGGAGGTGCTGGGCATCGTGGAGAACATGAGCCACTTCACCTGTCCGCATTGCAGCCAGATCATCGATATCTTCTCCAAAGGCGGAGCGGAGCGGACAGCGGCTCAGTTTGGCCTGGCGTTTCTTGGCGCGGTGGAGCTGGTTCCGGCGATCCGTGAAGGTGGAGACCGTGGACTGCCGGTGGCGCTTGCCGGTCCGGACGACGCCGACGCGGCGCAGTTTTACGCGATTGCGCGGCAGGTGGCCGAGCGTGCCGACCAGGTGGCCGCGGGCAGCAATGAGGTCATCGAGATTCACTGAGGAGGTCGCAATGCAGGAGTACCGTATCAGCCCGCGTGAGCGACTGGTGCTGATGGCGATTCTGGAGATGTATATCGCCACCGGCGAGCCGGTTTCATCGCAGTCCGTGGCACGGCGCTTTGAGCATCGAGACGGTCTGAGTTCGGCCACCATCCGCAACGTGATGGCTGCCCTGGGCGAAGCTGCGCTGCTGGACCAGCCGCACACCTCGGCTGGACGCGTACCGACGGCGCGCGGCTTTCGCTATTACGTGGAGCAGTTGCAAAGCGGCGCGCGTGCCGCCACCGACGGCAAGATGCTCGACGAACAGCAGCGCGGACGCATTCAGGAAAGCTACAACGGAGTGGCCTCGCCAATGCAGTTTCTGGAGCGGACCTCGCAGGTGCTGGCGCATCTTTCGAACAGCGTCGGCATTGCGCTGGCGCGTCCGGATGCCGAGCCGGTGCTGGAGCATATTCATTTTTCGCGGCTGACGACGGGACGCATTCTGGCCGTGCTGGTCACGCGCGACGGCGCGGTGCAGGATCGGATGCTGAGGCCGCAGCACGAGTGGGCCGCCGGCGAACTGGATGCCGCAGGGCAGTATCTGAACGAGAACTTTCGCGGCTGGCGTCTGGATCGGATTCGCGCGGAGCTGGATCAACGGCTGGAGCAGGAGCGCATCGAGTACAACCGCGGCCTCACGGCGCTCAACGAGTTGTATGCGCAGGGCGCGTTGCGCGTGGAGCCGCAGGCCTCGACCGTCTATGTGGATGGCATGGCGAATCTGCTGACGGGTGGAATGGATCGCGAGCAACTGCGGCAGATGCTCTCAGCGCTGGAGACGCGGCAGCGCGTGATCGAGCTGTTGCAGGCTTTTGTCCACGCGCAGCAGCGTGAGGTGCGCGTGATTGTGGGGCTGGATGAAGCGGTGCCGGGCACGCACGATATGGTGCTGATCGGCGCGCCGGTGAACCTGGGCAGCCGCGCTTCCGGAACGGTTGCGGTCATTGCTTCAACGCGGGTTCAGTATGAGGAGATGATGCGCACCGTGGGTTTCATTGCGCAACTCTCGGAGCGCGTACTGACCGAAAGCGAGCCGTCCACGATGAAGCGCGATAGCGCGGCGCGGGATTGAGTGCGCAGGCAAGCAGCGCGGTTTGCGGAATTTGAGAGAATAGAAGCATCGGGTATTCAACTGTGTGCCCAACGGTTTTATGTGGAGCGGAAGGCATGGAAAGCATGACGGAAGAGGAAATGAGAGAAGACGCGCGGCTGGAGCCGGAGGCAAACGATATCCAGGCATTCGGTGAAGAGGCCGGCCTGGCCGGACAACTGGAACAGGCGCTTCAGGAGCGGGACCAGTGGATGGATCGGCTGGCGCGTCTGCAGGCCGAGTTTGACAACGCGCGCAAGCGGCAGGAGCGCGAAAAAACGGAGTTTCGCGACTACGCCACGGGCATGGTGGTGGAGCAGTTTTTGCCCGTGCTGGACAACTTCACGCTGGCGCTGACGGCGAATGCTTCGGCGGAGCAGTTGCGCACCGGCGTCGAACTGATCGTCAAGCAGATGGAAGAGGTTCTACGCAATCTCCAGGTGCAGGCGGTGCCAGCGGTGGGTGAGCCGTTTGATCCACGCGTGCATGAGGCTCTGGGATCGGTGGAGCGCGCCGACATGCCGGACCAGATCGTAGCCGAGGAAATTCGTCGCGGCTATCGGATTCGTGAGCGGCTGCTGCGCCCGGCGCTGGTGCGCGTGGTCAGCAATCCCACACAGACCGAGGCTTGAAGCGCGGACGAGCCGACAAAACAACACCATCAGTTCCTGCAACCGAAAAAAACAGATAGCGGATAAACGTGACACCTGTGAGCAAAGCAGACTACTACGAGATCCTCGGGGTTTCCCGTGAAGCCAGCGAGGCGGAGCTGAAGACGGCCTATCGCAAGCTGGCGATGAAGCATCATCCGGACCGCAACCCCGGCGACAAGCAGGCGGAGGAGCGATTCAAAGAGGCCAGCGAAGCCTATGGCGTCCTGAGCGACGCGGAGAAGCGCGCGGCTTATGATCGCTATGGCCATGCCTCCACCAGCGCCGGTTTTGGCGGCGGCAGCCCGTTTGGCGGCGCCGTGGATATCGGCGACATCTTTGGCGATATCTTTGGCGAGATGTTTGGCGGCTCCGGTGGCCAGCGGCGCGGTTCGCGCGTGCAGCGCGGAGACGATCTGCGCGTGGACCTGACCATCGAGTTTGAAGATGCCGTCTTTGGCAAAGAGACGGAAGTGAAGGCGCGGCGCAGAGAAAACTGCGCAGCCTGTCGCGGCACCGGCACCGTATCCGGACGCGGCCCCACCGCCTGCGCGCAGTGCCAGGGGCACGGCCAGATTCGCTATCAGCAGGGATTTTTCTCTGTGGCGCGCGCCTGCGGAAGCTGCGGCGGATCGGGCGTGGTGATCACCGATCCCTGCTCCACCTGTCGCGGTGAGACGCGCGTGCAGCGCGAGTTTCAGATGCAGGTGCGCGTGCCGGCAGGCGTGGAGGATGGGACGCGCATCCGCTATGCGGGCGAGGGAAATGCTGGGCGATTTGGCGGCCCTCGCGGCGATCTTTACATCGTGCTCACAGTGAAGCCGCACGACTTCTTTGAACGCGACGGCAACGATCTGCACTGCGTTGTACCGATCTCGTTTCCACAGGCTGCGCTGGGCGCCGAGATCGAGATTCCCGGCCTGGAAGGACCGCTGACCGTGCGCATTCCCGAGGGTTCGCAAAGCGGTCGCGAGATCAGGCTGCGCAACGAAGGCGTGCCGCACCTGAACGAGCATGGACGCGGCGACATCATCGTGCAGGTATTGGTGCAGACGCCAAAGAAGCTCTCCCGTGTGCAACGGGAACTGGTGCGGCAACTGGGCGAGACGATGGATGTCGAAAACAAACCGACCTCGCGCAATATGATCAGCCGCATGAAGGACCTCTTCAGTTGAGATGGATGGCGTGGGCGGCAGAAACTGCTGCTTCTTGGCGCGGGGTGCGGTCAGGCGCTACGATGCAGGAGTGATGCAGGAACGAAAGTCCGCGCTGTCGGAGCCATCAGAACGCTTGCAACCGGAAGGTCTGACGCAGCAGTCGGCCGATTCGCTTGCCATGCCTTTTGAGACGCGGCTACTCAACACAATCCTTTTTGGACGGAATGGGCTGCGTGCCGGCTGGCGCGTTGTGCTGTTTGTTTGCGGATTCGTTTTTTTTTCCGCTCTCGCTGAAATTGTCGCGATGCTGATCCCCGGCAGCCACGCTTTGCCGTTGGCGACGGTTTCGTCGCACCATGGGCTGAGCGCGTGGGCGCTGATACGCGGGGAGTATGTCGCCTTCATCGGCATGGTCGGCGGATTCGTTGCCGTCATGCTGGTCTGTCACCAGTCTCCACGCGTCTATTTCTGGACGGATCACAGGTGGCTGCGTCGGATTCTGGAAGGTCTGATCGCTAGTTTTACTGCGCTTTCGATACTGCTGGCATGGATGCTTGCGATGCATCTGGCGCATGTGTCGAAATCAGGAAATCTGTCCACGGCGAAAGTGCTGGAGCAGGGATTTCTGTGGGGCTGCGGATTTCTTCTGGTGGCGCTTTTTGAAGAAGGAACGTTTCGCTGTTTTCTGCTGCGGACGCTTGAGACGGGATTTGGCGGCGCGGCGCGTGGCGGGCTTTCGTGGTGGTCCGCGGCAGCAATCAGTTCACTCATCTTTGGGGGCATTCACTGGAGCAATCATGGCGAAAGCCTGATCGGAATCGGCTCGGCGGCGGCGATTGGATTCATCTTCTGCTGCATGATTCGCTGGACCGGATCGGTGTGGTGGGCTGTGGGCTTTCATGCCGCGTGGGATTGGGCGCAGACGTTCTTTTACGGCACTCCGGACAGTGGCATGTTGCCGCAGAGCCACTGGCTGACGACGACGATTGCCGGTTCGCCGCTCTGGACGGGAGGCGCAACCGGGCCTGAAGGCAGCGCATGGATGCTTCCGCTTCTGGTCCTCATCCTGACGGGAACCTTTCTGGTCTTTGCGCGAGGGCGCACTTCAGCATCCTGATGTTGACTGCGTTTCCGCCCGTGCTAAGGTGGCAGAGATGCGCTTTGTCATGGCAGCGCCGTGAATGAGTCGCGCATCGCTCGAATCGCCTCAAGGGTTAAGGCATTTTCCGGAATACGATAAACTTTCCGAAGTTCGTGAGGGTGGATTTTTCTTGAGGAAAAATCCAATCCGCAGAATGGTTTTGGTTTACACCTTTCCGGAAAATGCTTTAGCCCACCCAGGAGCTTGCTTTGATGGGTAGTCAACGGCGGAAAAAGATCGTCGCAATCCTCGCGCTGGTTGTCCTTTTGACTCTGGCGTCGTATGCCGGGTTCGTGATCTGGATGCACAGAACGATGCAGGCGACGCTGCCGGTGGTCGATGGCGAGCTGCATCTGTCCGGTCTTTCCGCGCCGGTGACCGTGCGCCGCGGAGAGCATGGAGTTCCGCAGATCGAGGCTGCCTCGATGGACGACCTGTTGATTGCTCAGGGCTATGTGACGGCGCAGGAGCGCATGTGGCAGATGGATATGCTGCGGCGCAATGCATCCGGAGAACTGGCAGCGGTCTTGGGCGCTGCGGCAGTGGATCACGACCGCATGCAGCGCGTGCTGCAGATGCGCAATGTTGCAAATCGCATCTATCGCAGCCTGTCGGTGAACCAGCAGCGTCGCTACCAGATGTATGCGCAAGGCGTGAATCAGTATCTGCAACAGAATGTGGACCGTCTGCCGGTGGAGTTTCGCCTGCTGCACTACCGTCCGCGACCGTGGCGCGCGGAGGATTGCGTGCTGGTGGGCGTGAACATGGTGCAGATGCTGGATATGCACTGGGACGTGAAGCTGGCGCGCGCGCGCATTGCGGCGGACCTGCATGATGCGCGTCTGGAGTCCGATCTGTATCCGGTGGGATCGTGGCGCGATCAGCCGCCGACGCGCAAGGCCGCGCAGATGAACGCTCCAGTGCCGGTGCCGACGGATGATTCGATGAACCAGAGCCGCAATATGCATCTGCCTTCACAGAACACGTTCACGGCCGATGCCCTGCCGACGACCGATGCCCTGCTGCGGCTGAAGGATACGCTGCATCGCGGCTCCTGCGCCGGGTGCGTTGCCGGCTCCAACAACTGGGTGGTCTCCGGCGCGCATACGGCCAGCGGAAAGCCGCTGTTGTCCAACGATATGCACCTTGATCTGACGGTGCCGAATATCTGGATGATGGCCGAGTTGAAGGCTCCTGGACTGCATGTGGCCGGTGTGACGCTGCCCGGCGTTCCGCTGGTGATCGCCGGGCACAACGATCACATCGCCTGGGGATTTACGGCGCTGTATGCCGATGTACAGGACCTTTATGTGGAGCAACTGGACGGCAAGGGCAACTACAGGACACAGAACGGAAGCTGGCAGCCTCTGGCTCACGTGCAGGAGACGATTCCCGTGCGTTTTGGCCGCACCGTTCATCTGGATGTGGCGCTGACCGCGCATGGGCCGCTGCTGAATCCGGTTGTGGGCACGCACCGCAGCGCACTCGCACTGCGCTGGACGCTCTACGATCCCGCGCTGGCGGCGATTCCGATTTACTCGATCAACACGGCGGCGAACTGGCAGCAGTTTTCGATGGCGCTTGAGGCGTGGTGCTGGCCAACGCAGAATGTGGTCTACGCCGACGACGCCGGACACATCGGTTACCACGCAATTGGCAAGGTTCCGCTGCGGCCGAACGGCTTGCAAGGGCTGCCGATCACCGATTTCGATCATGAATGGCACGGGTATATTCCGTTTGACCAGATGCCGAACGCCTTCGATCCACCATCGGGTTTGCTGGCCACGGCGAATGCGCGCGTGACCCCGGACGATACGCAGTTTCCGCTGACGCTGGAGTGGGCCGATCCGTATCGCATTGAGCGCATTGACCAGGATTTGAGCGGGCGCAACGGGTTGACGCGCAAGGATATGCTGGCTGTGCAGACGGATGTTTACAGCGGGGTCGATCTGGAGCTGGCGCATCGCTTTGCCGATGCCATTGACCACGCGCAGCCGGTGGACGCGCGCCAGCGGCAGGCGGCTGAGCTGTTGCGAAGTTGGGACGGGCGGTTGACGAAGGATTCTGCCGCGGCCTCGATTGTGGTGTGGGCGCGCAAGGCATTCTGGCCGCTGATTTTG
>JAJZCP010000075.1 GCA_021846065.1 Acidobacteriota bacterium | reverse complement strand
TGCGGCGTAGCTGCTGGAGCCTGCCTTGGGCTCGACGATATCTGATTTGACGGCAGTCTTTGCGGTCGGCATTCTTCCCGAATATATCAGTTGTGAGCGGCGTGCTTCGACGCCGGTGGCATCAGATACGGACCAGCTCGCGCTGGATTCGCCCGGTCACGCGCGCTTCGCCCGGCCTGGTCATCATGTCGATCTCGCTGCGCACGCCAAACTCCGGCAAGTAAATTCCGGGCTCGACCGAGAAGCATGTGTCCGGCAGCAGCAGCCGCTGGTCATGGGTTTCAAAGTTGTCGAGATGGGCGCCGTTTCCGTGGATCTCCGCTGCGATGTTATGTCCGGTCCGATGGGTAAAGTAGTCCCCGAAGCCGGCGTCGCGGATAACCTGGCGCGCAGCGTCATCGGCCTGCCAGCCGGCGATCGGCTGCTTCGCCGCAAAGGCCTGCTCAACGCGGAGGATGGCAGCGTCGCGTGCGGCCACGACGGTAGTAAAGACTTCCTGCTCCCGCGCGCTGGGTGCGCGGCCCACCACACCGGTCCAGGTGATGTCGTAGAACACAGTTCCCGGGCGGTTCTTGCGGCCCCAGATGTCGATCAGAACAAAATCGCCTTCGCGGACGGGCGCGGTGTTCTGCTCGGTGGGGTCGTAGTGAGAATCGGAAGTATTCGCGTTGACGGAAACATTGGGGCCATTGTCCCAGACGATGTCCTCGCGGCGCATGGCCTCTTGCAGCCACTGCACCATGGCGAACTCCGTCGTACCGTGGGCGCGGACGCGCCGGCCCATCTCCCGGAAGCCTTCTTCCAGGATCGCATCGATGGCACGCTGCGCCTCGAAATGGCTGGCGATCTGGTCCGCGTTGAGAACCGCTTCAAAGTGGCTGACCAGGTCGGCGGAGGTGACGATCTGCTTGCCCAGCTCGCGGACCAGCTCGATCATGCCGCCATCGACCAGCGAAACGTACATGATGGCGTTGCGCGGGGAGTACTGCATGGCGATGCGACTCGCACCGTCCAGCAGACGCGCCAGGCCGGATTCCATCTCCTGCCAGGTGGAATACACCGCTTTGCCACCAGGCAGCGGATCGAGACGCCCCTGCTCAATGCGATGGACCAGCTTGCGCGGAGCGCCTGTGGCGGGTACAAAGTAAAACCACCGCCGGGTGACATGCAGCGATTCGCTGAGTCCAAGGATGCGGTAGGCGATGGGATCGCGATGATGATGATCGGTAAACAGCCAGCCTTCGATGCCGGCGTCACGGAATGCGGACTGAATGGCTTCAAGGTTCATGGGAAACTTCGATTGTAGCGCCGCGGCGTGGCGGCCGCTTGGCCCAACCCACGCCCGGGTGCGACACTGAACGCGACACGTTGCACGCTGTGGAGGAACCTCTAACGATGCGTTTCAACTCGCTCGTCTGCGCCACCGTCCTGCTGCTGCTTACGGCTCCATCGTGGCCGGCGCATGGGCAGCAACAGCAATTCACCCGCATTGAACAGGCCTTTGACAAGCGCGTCACCGTTAAGCATTTACCGAACGGCTTGACGCTGGTGATCTGCGACCGGCCGGAGGCGCCCGTCTTCAGCTATTTCACCATTGTGAACGCAGGCAGCGTGCAGGACCCGACGGCCGAAACCGGACTCGCGCACATGTTTGAGCATCTGGCGTTCAAAGGCACCAAGGACATTGGAACCACCAACTATCCCGCCGAAAAAGTCGCGCTGGCCAAAGTGGAACAGACTTATGCCGCCTATGACGCGGAGTACCGCAAGCGCGTCGGGCAAAATCCGCAGAAGCTGGCGGATCTTAAGTCGCAGTTTGAAGACGCGACAAAGGCCGCAGAGAAATACGTAATCCCCAACCAGTTCACGCAGATTGCGGAGTTGAATGGCGCCGTGGGTCTGAATGCGGAGACCGCGCCCGACGCCACGCAGTACTACTGGAGCATGCCGGCGAACCGGCTACAGCTCTGGGCCTATATGGAGAGCGATCGCATCGCCAATCCGGTGCCCCGCGAGTTTTACAAAGAGCGCAGCGTGGTAATGGAGGAGCGGCGCATGCGCGTCGACTCCGACCCGATCGGCTACATGATTGAGCAGTTTCTGGCGGCGGCGTACATCGCCCATCCGTATCGCAATCCAGGCGTGGGCTGGATGTCAGACGTGAGCCAGATTTCCGCCACGGAAGCCAAGGCGTTTCACGCCAAATACTACGTGCCTTCAAACATCGTTGTGACGGTGGTGGGCGATGTCTCTGCGACGAACGCATTGCCTATGCTTGAAAAGTATTTTGGCAGCATTCCTGCGGGTCCGCATCCGCTGCCACTTGCCACGGTTGAGCCGCCGCAGCACTCCGAACGCATCGTAAAGCTCAACGAACCTGTGCAGCCGTTTTACATTGAGGGCTATCACCGGCCGGATTATCTCGACAAGGATGACGCGGTGTATGACGCAATCGGCGACATCATGTCCAACGGCCGCACGTCAGTCCTATACCGCAGCCTGGTACGCGATCAGCATATTGCCGCGGATGCCGAGGGGTTCAGCGGTTTCCCAGGCAACAAGTATCCCAGTCTGTTTGCCTTTTATGCGGTGCCCGTTCCCGGCCACACGCCGGCAGAGATGCGAGCGGCCATCCACAAAGAGATCGATCGCTTGAAGACGACCGATGTCACTCCCGATGAACTGGCCATGTTCAAAACGCGGGCACGCGCCAATATTCTGCGCAGCCTGGATAACAATCAGGGCCTGGCGGAGGAACTGGGGACCTACCAGTTGCGTTATGGCGACTGGCACATGCTGTTCCAGCAACTGGCAAAGATTGACGCGGTGACGCCGGCCGACATTCGCCGCGTGGCTAACAAGGTCTTCACGGCCAGCAACCGGACCTCCGCATCGATCGACTTCACCCCGTCGAAGCCGCCTGTTCCTGCGACGGACACCAAACGCCAGCCTGCGCAGCCCGCCAGCAAAGGAGGCCGTTAATGCGCCGCGCTCCTGCCTGTTTTCTCCTGATCGCTGCTTTATGCGGATGCGCCGCCGCGCAAAACACAGTCCCGGCGCCGGCAAAGCCCGGTTCCCCGTCTCCCTGGACCAACTGGAAGTCCGTCCCGATTCCATCGCTGCCTGCCTTTCATCCAAAGCAGCCCACAAAGGTTGTGCTTGCCAACGGTATGACCATCTTTTTGCAGGAGGATCATGAGCTGCCGTTCATCAACGGCTTTGTGATTATCCGCGGAGGGTCAAGGGATGAGCCAGCGCAGAAGACCGGCATGGTGGATATGTATGGCCAGGCGTGGCGCACCAGCGGAACGGCGGCAATGTCCGGCGACCAGATGGACACCACGCTGGAGCTGAAGGCCGCCAAAATTGAAACCGACAGCGGCGAGGATGACACCACGCTGACATGGAGCAGCTTTACGCAGGACTTCGACCAGGTCTTCGGCATGACAGAGGACCTGCTGCTAAATCCAAAATTCCAGCAGTCAAAACTGGATCTGGCGCGGCGTCAGGAAGCGACGGCAATCATCCGCCGCAACGATGACCCGCAGACCATCGCTGATCGCGAAGCGCAGATGCTGGCGTACGGAAAAGACAATCCCTACGCGCGGATTCCTGAATTCGCAACGATCAACGCCGTAACCCTTGCGGATTTTTCTGCCTGGCACAAGCGGACCGTAACCCCGAACAACATGATCGTCGGCGTGAGCGGCGACTTCAATACCGCGCAGATGGAAGCGAAGCTGCGGGCGGCATTTGATAAGCTTCCGCGCGGGCCGATGTTTCTGCCCACACCCGTCACCTTCACCCCGGCGCCACCGGCTGTTTATCTGGCGCAGAAGAGCGATGTAAACCAGAGCAATGTCTGGTTTGTGGGCCTGGGAACAACACGCAACAATCCCGACTACTACGCGCTGAGCGTCATGAACACGATCTTCAGCGGCGGCTTTGGCTCGCGGCTGTTTCAGGATGTGCGCACCAGGCTGGGCCTCGCCTACTCCGTATACGGCGCCTACGGCGCGGACTATGATCACCCCGGCATGTTCTTTGTGGCAGCGGCCACGAAGAGCGGAAGCACGGTGCCGGCCGCGCAGGCCATGCTGCAGCAGGTACGGGATCTGCGAACGGTTCCTCCAACACCCACGGAGCTGAAGAACGCGAAGGACCAGATTTTAAACTCGTGGATCTTTCGCTTTGACACGCCCGGCAAGGTTCTGCGGCAGCAGGCGACGCTTGCCTTCTACAACTATCCGCCCGACTATATCGAAAAGTTCCGCGACGGCATTGAAAAAGTGACGGCCGCGGATGTATCGCGGGTTGCCAACAAATATGTACACCCGTCGAAGCTGGCGATTCTGGTGGTCGGCAACGCCGCGCAGTTTGGAACGCCTTTAACAACGCTCGGCCCGGTAAAACAGTTGAACCTGACCATCCCCATGCCGCCGGGACCGCAGGGTGCGCAGCCCGGCGACGGACAGAAATGACCGGAGCGAAACAGGCTCCGGTGCGGTCTTATATTTTCTCGAAATTGAGCGAAGCTGAGTTGATGCAGTAGCGCAGACCTGTGGGCCGTGGCCCGTCCGGGAAGATGTGGCCCAGATGACTGCCGCAGCGGGCACAGGTCGCTTCCATGCGGCGCATGCCGTGGCTGGTGTCTTCGTGGGTTTCAATCGCATCCGCCGATACCGGCTCCCAGAAGCTCGGCCAGCCTGAGCCGGACTCAAACTTGGCGTCCGAGCGGAACAGATCGGCTCCGCACGCCACGCAGGCGTAGATGCCGGTCTCATGGTTTTGATACAACGCGCCCGTGAACGGCGGCTCCGTTCCTTTCTGCCGTGCAATTCGGTACTGCTCCGGCGTCAGCTGCTGGCGCCACTCGGCATCCGTCTTCTCAACCTTCGCTGCACTCTTCAAACTGTCTCTCATCGTGCCACTCCTGTGGCCAGAATACGCCACCGGAATCCGGTCGTATCACGGGTCGCGGCCCGTTTGCAGGAGATGAAAGCGTTGGCAGGCGTCAGGCATCCGACCCAAATCCTGCAGCCTTGATATAGTGGGGCTGTTCGGCCGCGCAGTGAGCCCGTCGCGCCTGCGCGCCGGGAGCACAAGCGATGCCCACCCGCTTGAAAGTTTTGAGTCTCGCGGCTGCACTGGGTGGCATCGCGATCCATCTGGTGCTGGCGTTTGCCGTCCACCTGCACGGGCCGGCGGCCAATGCGCCGCTCTGGATAGGCATCGCCGTAGGTGGCTTCCCCTTCCTGCTCGATCTGCTGAAAAAATTTCTCCATCGTCAATTTGGTGCGGACCTGCTGGCAGGAATTGCCGTTGTAACAGCGGTTGTGATGGGGCAGTTCATCGTCGCGTCCATCGTCGTCGTTATGCTGGCGGGCGGACAGGTGCTTGAGGATCTTGCCACCGCGCGCGCGTCCAGCGTGCTGCGAGCTCTGGCCCGCCGCACTCCCAGCGTCGCGCACCGGCGCATCGCTGATCATGTGGAGGATATCCCGGTCGCTGATATTCGCGTGGGCGATACGCTGGTGGTTTATCCCCATGAAACCTGCCCGGTCGATGGTTCGGTCGTCGCCGGCATCTCCACGATGGACGAATCGTTCCTCACCGGCGAGCCCTTCCAGGTACGCAAAACGACTGGCTCTGCCGTGATCTCGGGTGCGCTCAACGGCGAAGCAGTCCTGACAATTACGGCAGAGAAGCTCTCGCAGGACTCCCGCTATGCACGCATCGTCGCCGTGATTGCACAAGCCGAAACTTCGCCACCGCCCATCCGCCGACTGGGCGATCAGCTGGGCGCCATCTACACCCCGCTCGCCGTCGCGCTAGCACTGCTTGTCTGGCTGTTGAGCCACGACTCCACACGCTTTCTCTCGGTTCTGGTAATCGCCACTCCATGCCCCTTACTCCTCGCGATTCCCACGGCCCTTATCGGGTCAATGTCGCTGGCCGCGAAGCGATCCATTGTCATTCGCAAGCCGGCAGTTCTGGAACAACTCGACCACATCCGCACCATGCTGTTCGACAAGACCGGAACCCTTACCTATGGGCAGCCGGTCGTTACGGAGATCATCCGCCTTGGCACTCTTTCGGAAGAGGACGTGGTACGCCTGACAGCCACCCTCGAGCAGTATTCCAAGCACCCGCTCAGCGGCGCTGTTCTGACGGCCGCTGCTACGCGGCATCTTGCACTGCAGGATGCTTCCGCGATCCGTGAAAAGCCCGGCGAGGGCCTGGTGGGCGAGTTGGATGGGCGGCTGTTGCGCATCACCGGGCGAAGCAAGCTGCCCGCATCGCTCGCGGCCAGGCTGCCTGCGCCAACGTCCGGGATGGAGTGCGTTTTGATGGTGGATGAGCAACTGGCCGGACTTATCCGCTTCCACGACCAGCCGCGACCGGAAGGACGCTCCTTCATCCACCATCTGGGCCCGCGCCACCAGGTGCGCCGGCTGATGATCCTCTCCGGCGACCGCTCGTCGGAGGTGGAATATCTCGCCCGCATCGTGGGGATCGCGGATATCCGCTCTGGACTTAATCCCGAAGAGAAACTCGCAATCGTGCGGGAAGAGACCGAACGGGCGCCCACGATGTTTCTTGGCGACGGCATCAATGACGCACCCGCAATGCTGGCGGCCACAGTGGGAATTGCGTTTGGCGCGGGCAGCGATGTGACGGCCGAGGCGGCTAGCGCCATTGTGCTGGAAGCGTCGCTCACCCGTGTCGATGAGTTGCTGCACATTGGGCGGCGGTTTCGGCGCATCGCGCTGCAAAGCGCTGCGGGCGGTATGGCGCTCAGCGCCGCCGGAATGCTGGCCGCAGCCTTTGGCTGGCTGCCGCCGCTGTGGGGAGCCATCGGTCAGGAGGTGATTGATGTCCTCGCAATTTTGAACGCCCTGCGCGCATCGCTGCCAACCAAGGATTTGCGTGATTTCGAATGAAGGAAGTGGCTATGCGCCACGTTCCCGTCGCGAGGGCCAGGCCGCTGGTTTTGCGCCAGGGCCGCTGCTTGATATACTCAGCGGGAAGCATCCGCTGCAACGACTCCCTCATTCGTGCGAAGAATTCCTCTTGGGAAGTATCTCCACGGCCAGGTAGCTCAGTGGTAGAGCGCGGCCCTGAAAAGGCCGGCGTCGGGGGTTCAATTCCCTCCCTGGCCGCGGGTTCTCCCTTCTTT
>JAJZCP010000074.1 GCA_021846065.1 Acidobacteriota bacterium | reverse complement strand
TTGTTCGCATCGGCTATGGCATAGGCCGTGAGGCCGACCGTGGCCGCGCCCAGATTCAGGTCGCGCTGGTTGACCTTGTCGAAGGTGTCGCTTGGTTTGTGGTGAATCTGGAAGTACTTGTCGACCGGCGTCCAGAGGACAAAAGCGGGCACACCCTTGACCAGAAAAGCGGACTCGTCGGTCTCGAAAGTATATTCGCCGTTGTTGCTGACGCCGCCGGCGCCGAGGGAATCGAGCAAGGGCTGAATGGCCTGCAATGCGCCGATTTCGTCGGCGCGGCCAAAGGTATACCAGCCTTTGGGAGCCTCTGAGCCGGTGTCTGTGACAAAGACGCCGACGCAGTGGACGAGATCCGAAGCGTGCTGTTCGGCATAGCGGATGGAGCCGATGGTGCCTTCTTCTTCACCACCGAAGAGGACGAAGCGCATGGTTCGCCGGGGCTTCAATCCACTGGCCATGACGGCCTGCGCGACGGCGACGACAGATGCGGCGCCGGTGCCGTTATCCTGAGCGCCGGTGCCGGGATGCCACGAATCGAGGTGGCCGCCGATGAGGACATAATCGCCGCTGTTGTCGGTGCCTGGAATCTCCGCCACCACGTTGTTGACGGTCACGTTTTTGCGGATGTGGTTCTTGAAGCTGAACTCAACCTCGACCGGCCCGCGCGCGAGCAGCCGCTTCAACAAAAGCGTGTCCTCCAGGCCGAGGTTGCCGGTGGGCAGGTTGGCGATGGAGCCGTTGAAGTTCGTTACGCCGACAAAACTCGGCGCGTCGTTGGTGGTGCCAATGCCGAGAATCAGCCCTTTGGCTCCGGCCTTGCCGATCTCGTTGAGCGCGTCGAAGAGCTTGCCGAAGCCATCCTGAATCGCACTGTCCACGGACTGGCCATCCACCAGCACGATGGACCCTTTGATTTCGGCGGCATGCGCCTGCACGCTGGCACCCTTCAACTCGCCGAGATAGACGACCTTGCCACGGACGCCACCCTCAGGCGTGGACGGACTCCAGCCTTCGCTTTCCAGATGGAGGCGCTGCTCATGAGGAGCAATCATGCGCGCTGAGGCCAGATTTTCCGGCTCCCAGGTGGCGGGAATGGTCCAGCCTTCCTTGTGAACAGTGCTCAGGCCGAGACGCTTGAACTCGGCGACGGCCCAATCTGTGGCTTGAACGTAATTGGCGGAGCCGGTGAGGCGTGGGCCAATCTCGTCGGCCAGTTCGCGATCATATTCATAGGCTTTGCCGGCCACCATCATCTGGCCGCCCAGCCGAATGAGATCGGCGTGAGCAGCATCGGAGAGTTTGAGTACAGGTTTGGTTGTTGACTGAGCCGCGGACTGGGCGTGTGCACAGAGCGAGAAGGCAGGCAGAATCAGGCTAAGTGCAAAGGACAAGTGTCGTTTACGCATGCAGCTATCTTATGCGGCATCGCATCGTGCGAGCCAGGAAAATTTCGCATCAGGCATTGGAGCTTCGGTGGGTGCCGACTTGAACAGGTTCAAACGCGCCAGTAGTCGGCGCGCCAGTTGCGAATGCGGTCTTTGATCTGCTTGCGTGTCAGGTGCTGCTCGATTGCCTGCGTTGCGAGTTCGACGACTTCAGCATCGGAGGCAAAACGGAGACCGATCAACTGATCTTCGCTGAGTTCCTGGATGCGAGCGCGCAGATTTTCCGACATCAGAGCGCTCAGGCGCAGACGCTCTTCCAGGCGAATCACACGGTCCTGCACCTTCATGGCGTACATGCGCGCTTTGAGCAGAACGAGCGTGACGGCCACGGTCACCAGCAAGGCCCATACGGCGAACAGAATTTCGTGACCGCGATGCACGCTGTGAACAACGAGAGTGGAGCTGATGACAAGCAGCACGAGCATCAACGGGATGGCGATGAAGTGAAATGCTGGATCAAAACGAGCGTGATTTTCCCGGCTTTGCGGCTTGTGGTCTGCCATGTGCGTTCCCTTCCCTGGCGGCGGCTCAATGATTTTGCGGCAGCGGCATGGTTGCGCCGACGGCTGCGTCTCCACCTACCTCGGAGGATACACCTCTGACAGTGGGCGAGACTCTGCTTGCCGTATTGGGCGACAGAACCGGTCCACCGGGACGCGTAAGAGGAAGCACGTGGGGTCCGTCGAGCACGCTCAGTTCCAACGGAGCCAGATGGGAGACGTGTTTGGGCAGCACTTTATCGCGGCCTGTGATGAGGTAATCGGCAAGCAAGCCGCCGGCGACATAGGGGCTGAGGATGACGATGGGGACGACGTATCCTGATTTGACCAGGGACTCGGCGATGCCATGATTTCTGTGGCTGGGTTTGCGATAGCCAGGCACCTGCGGAATCTGAAAGACGGAGAGATTCAACTGAGGATGGCGGTGTGCGTAGACCACAAGCCGGTGCGCGATATGGCGCGGCGTGGTCAATCCCGCATCTGGAAAAGCGCTGCGACGAAACTTGCGCGGAAAATAGAGATTCAGGATGGCGCGGTCAAAGTCGGCGCAGTTGTTGGTGAGCAGATGGAAGTGGGAGATGTTGGCGGTCGAGTTCAGCGTCCGGACCAGGGCTTCATCCTGTGCGCGCGTGGTCTGGAAGCGCAGCGCGTAGATGCGTCGCTCATAGGCTGCGCCGACGAGTTCCGTCCAGCCCCCGGAGAAGAATCCACCGCGCGGAAGACCGTCGGTGAACTGAGCGAGGTAGCGCTCGCGATAGCGATCGCGCAGGCGATCGACCACCGGCACACTGACGCGGTCGGGAACTTTGGTGGCCGAGTCCACGGAGTAGAGATATGGGATGAGTGGCATGGCGACCCAGTCGTAGTGGCCGATGCCCTCGTATCGACTGAGGACGACTCCGGTTTCGCCTGGACCGCACATGCGCAGGTGAACGGGAGTGTCCGCACAGACGCGACTGAGATAAATCGCAGCGTGCCCGGTTGGATTGAGATGACCGAAGACACCGTATGGCTCCTCCAGCAGAAAAGCCGCCTGAGCCTGCAACGGTGCAGGATGGACAAACAAAGACAGAACAGTCATCCAGCAGCCGCGACAGAGCCATCGCGCACAGGCACGAATGAGAGTTGGGGTTTGGCTGGTGTGTTTTGGCATCACACTTTCTGTATCCCGCAAGAATGTGCGGGATGGGGGTTATGCACTTTCGTTCATCGTCGATCCAGTCGAAGTCCTTACGGCTGGAAACACAGGAGGCGAAGATGATCTCGCAGGGAAGATGATCCGGCAAAGCAGAAACTGCGCGGTGCGAGGTTCGAATCCTCGTCTGTGTACTTGCATCAAGTATGGCAGAAAAACCACAGTGGTTGTGGCTATTTTCGCCTCCATTTTCTTCATTGCGTCGTCATGATACCGTTATCGGCGAGGCCAATTCACGGTCTGCATTGCTGCAATTTTCGATGCAATTTTTCCCTGCGAGGTTTGTATGCGACTTTTTCACTATGCTCCATCCGGTCCTGTTCCGTCCGATCCTGTTCCGTCCGGTCCTGCTCCGTCCAGTTTTGATCGATCACTGCACGGCACGCATCGCCTTCTTCCGATGTTTGCCTGGATGATTGCCGCACTCGTTGGCGCAACCTCGGCAGAGGCTCAGGTTCGCCTGCCGCGCGTCTTCAGTGATCACATGGTGATCCAGCGGGATATGCCAGTGCATCTTTGGGGCTGGGCGGCTCCGGCCGAGACGGTGCGTGCGGATTTTCGCGGGCAGACGGCTTCCGCCGTCGCGGATGAGCTGGGACGCTGGAGCCTGTATCTGCGTCCGGGCGCGGCGGGCGGCCCGTTTGATCTGACTGTTCAGGGTGCGGGCGAAGCGCCGCTGCATTGGACAGACGTTCTGGTGGGGGATGTGTGGCTGGCCAGCGGGCAATCGAATATGGAGTTCGAGATGTTCAAAGCCGCCACAGCCGAAAGCGACCTGGCTGCTGCTTCCCTGCCCCAGGTGCGCTTGCTGACGGTGAACAAGGTCGCTGCAGACTATGCGCAGCCCGACTTCGCAGGCACGGGCTGGGTGGCTTCTTCGCCGGAGACGGCGCACAATTTTTCCGCGGTTGCGTGGTACTTTGCGCGGGAGATCTCTGCACGGGAGCATGTGCCGGTGGGCATCATCGACTCGACGTGGGGCGGCACGGTGGCCGAGGCTTGGACGCGACTGACGGCACTGGGCCAGAATGCGGCGCTGGCTCCAGTCTTCGCCGTACGCGGGCAGATGACGGACGAGGAAGCGACTGCGCAGCTTGAAGACAAGCTGCACGATCGCCTGCGCGCGGAGGCCAAAGCGGCAGGCAAGCCGGAACCGCAGTTTCCCTGGCATCCAATGCTGAATATGTGGGCGCCGTCGATGCTGTGGAATGGAATGATCGCACCGCTGACGCCGTTTCCCATTCGCGGCGTGATCTGGTATCAGGGAGAAAGCAACAGTGCGCTGGCGCGCGCGCCGATCTATGCGCGGCTTTTTCAGACGCTGATCGGCGACTGGCGCGCACAGTGGGGCGAAGGCGATTTTCCTTTTCTCTTTGTGCAGATTGCGAATTTCAAATCGACTCCGGCAGAGGATTGGGCGACGATTCGCCAGGCGCAACTGGACGCGCTTGTCCTGCGCAGGACCGGCATGGCGGTCACGATCGATATCGGCAATCCGGACAATGTGCATCCGACGGACAAAGCGACGGTGGGCCACCGACTGGCGCTGGCCGCGCGAAAGATCAGCTATGGCGAAGATCTCGAGGACTCCGGCCCGATCTTTCGCCAGGCAACGACGGAGGATCACGCACTGCGGATATGGTTTGACCACGGGCAGGGGCTGCACGCGGAGCACGGTGGTCTGACGGGCTTTGAAGTGGCTGGCGCGGATGGGGTCTTTCATCCTGCCACGGCGACGATTGACGGCACCTCGATTGTGCTGCGCAGCGATGCAGTGGCTTCGCCCGCGACGGCGCGCTACGGCTGGGCAAACAATCCGGAGTGCCACCTATATAACGCTGCCGGGTTGCCGGCCTCGCCCTTCACCACGCAGAGATGAATCCATTGCCGGGCTGTTATTCTTGGGGTGTGCATCGACTCCTCCAAGGCGCGGCTATCGTGATCGCGCTTGCCTTCTCCGTCTTCTGCGCAGGCTGCCATCGTGAGCCTGCGGCACTGGTGCGCGTGGCTGCATCCGCATCGAATGCGGAGCAGCGCGCCGCCGCCAATTCCACGCGCATGGAGCAGGAACGCGCGCAACTGGCGGCGATTCCCCTGCCGACCAAGAGCCGGTATGTGGATGTGCATGAGCCGGGCGCGTGGCAGAATCCGTTTCTGAGCGTGGATGCGAAGATGATCAACCTGCGCATCACGCAGGCGGACGCCAATCCAAGCACGCTGGGTGCTGGCGGCTTGCTGCGTCCTTCTTCGGCGCGGCGACAGGAGCTTCAGATTCGTTTTCAGGATCTGCCGACGGCGCTGATCGACCTGCCGACAAGCGCCTGGCCCTATGGCCGCGTGGTCGCGATTGAGGAATATCCGCTGGCGGACAAGGCTTCACTTCCGGCGATCCGTCGCCAGATTGAGGCAACGATTCGCCAGTTGAACGATCTTGGCATCGTCGTGGACGAGTGGCCAGCGCGATAAGAGCGCGCTGGCTGGTTTTCATCCCGGAATATCTTTGACACATCCGGCGACACATCCGGCGTCGGGCCGGTTGAGCCGAAGCGCAGCACAACCGCTACTCCGCGTTGTCGATCTGCGCACGTTGCAGGCGGTCGCTGAAATCGACGTAAACGCTCTTCCATGTGGTGTAGAAGTCCAGCGCGCCGAGTCCTTCGCGGTGTCCGTTGCCGGTCTTCTTGACGCCTCCGAAGGGAAGATGGACTTCGGCTCCAATGGTTGGCGCATTGATGTAGGTGATGCCGGCTTCGAGGTCGCGGATTGCGGCAAAGGCGCGATTGACGTCGCGCGAATACAGCGACGTGGAAAGACCGTACTCAATGGAGTTGGCGATCTCGAATGCTTCTTCGAGCGAGTCGAATTCGATGAGCGCGACCACCGGCCCGAAGACCTCTTCGCGGGCGATACGCATCTCCGGCTTCACTCCACCGAAGATGGTGGGCGCGAAAAACGTTCCATGGGCGTATTCACCATCGGTCAGCGGTGTGCCACCGGTCAGCAGCTTCGCCCCTTCCGCCAGCGCAATCGCCACGTATTCGCGCGAGGTGGCGATCTGCTGCTCGTTGACCTGCGGGCCAACTTCGATGCCGGGTTGAAGGCCGTTGCCAACCTTCAGTGCGCTGGCGCGGGCGACCAGCTTCGCGGTGAACTCCGCGGCGATGGAGCGATGAAGAAGGATGCGGCTGGTGGCCGTGCAGCGCTGTCCAGTGGTTCCAAAAGCGCCCCACAGCGCGCCCTCCAACGCCAGTTCAAGATTCGCGTCCTCCATCACGATCATTGCGTTCTTGCCACCCATCTCCAGCGAAACGGGCTTGAATCCTGCTGCGGCGCGCTGCGCCACGAGGGCGCCGACGGCGCTGGAGCCGGTGAAACTGATGGCGCGGACATCGGGATGCTCGACCAGCGGAGCGCCAGCCTCGGGTCCGAAACCGGAGACGATGTTGACGACACCCGGCGGCAGGCCCGCATCGATGAGCGTCTGGACAAGGTTGTAGGTGGACAGCGGTGTATCCTCGGCGGGCTTGATGACGCAGGTATTGCCTGCGACGAGGGCCGGAAACAGCTTCCACGAAGGAATGGCCATGGGAAAATTCCACGGCGCAATCATGCCCACGACTCCAACCGGCATGCGCACGGACATGGCGAATTTGTTGGCCAGCTCCGAGGGTGTTGTCTGGCCAAAGAGGCGACGACCTTCGCCGGCGACGTAATAAGCTTCGTCGATGGCTTCCTGCACATCGCCGCGCGTCTCGGCGAGTACTTTGCCCATCTCACGGGTCATCTCGTGGGCGTACTGCTCTTTGCGCTCGGCCAGCAGTTGACCGGTGCGAAACAGAATCTCCGCACGCTTGGGAGCAGGCACCAGCCGCCAGGTGGCATACGCCTTTTTCGCAGCGGCGACAGCGAGCGCAACGTCTTCGGCGTTCGAGGCCGGAAACTCGCCGACAATGTCGCGACGATCGGCAGGATTGACGTTCAGCAGAGTTTTGCCACTGCGTGGAGCAAGCCACTGGCCGCCAATCAGATTTTGATATTGCTTTGTGTTTTGCTCGTGTTTCGCGCTCACGGTCCCCGTCCTTTTTGTGT
>JAJZCP010000073.1 GCA_021846065.1 Acidobacteriota bacterium | reverse complement strand
GGCACGGTGTCGGGCGGCTGGAACCGAAGAATATTCTGCGCGTGCTGAAGAAACTGGAGCGGCTGGGACTGACCTCACGCGGGTCCGGCGCGGACAACATTCGCAACATTACGGCGACGCCGACCAGCGGACTGGATCCGAACGAACTGCTGGACGTGATGCCGCTCGCCGAGGCGCTGCAGGATGCGATTCTGCACACGCGTCAAATGTATGATCTGCCGCGGAAGTTCAATGTCGCGTTCGACTCCGGCGGACGGATCAGCGCCGTGGCCGACACCAATGACATCGGCTTTGTCGCCGTGCGCGTGACAGCGGGACGCAGCGTGCCGGAGGGTGTGTATTTTCGCCTGCTGCTGTGCGGAATCACCGGGCACCGGCAGTTTGCCGAAGACTGCGGCGTGCTGGTCAAGCCGGAGCAGGCTGTGGCCGTGGCGATGGCGATGATTCGCGTCTACAGCGAGCATGGCGACCGCACGGATCGTCGCAAGGCGCGGCTCAAATATCTGGTAGACAGATGGGGCACTGAGCGCTTTCTGGATGAGACAGAATCCCAGCTCGGCTGGCCACTGCTGCGCGCCGATCTCGCCGAGTGCACGCCGCGCGGAGCCATCGATCGCGCCGGACACCTCGGCGTCCACGCGCAGCGGCAGGCGGGATTGCACTACGTCGGCGTATGCGTACCCGTGGGGCGACTGCCTGTGGAGCAGATGCGCACCGTTGCCAACGTGGCCGAGCAGTATGGAAGCGGAGAGATTCGCCTGACCGTCTGGCAGAATCTGCTGATTCCCCATATCGCAACCGAGCGACTCGATGCCGCACTGGAAGCACTGCAGGACGCTGGCCTGAAGTGGCACGCCGGAGCCGTGATGCGCGGCACGGTGGCGTGCACGGGCAACCGCGGCTGCCGATATGCGGCGACAGATACCAAGGCGCATGCCGTCGCGCTGGCCACGCATCTGGACGAGCGCTTCCCGATGCTGCCGCCGGTGAATCTGCATGTGACCGGCTGCACGCACTCCTGCGCGCAACACTACGTGGGCGACATCGGGCTGCTCGGCGCAAAGGTGAATGGCGCGGAAGGGTATCAGGTGCTGATCGGCGGCGGCTCCGACGAGCAGCAGGGACTGGCCCGCGAGCTGATTCCGGCGATTGCCGTTGACGCGCTTCCGGCAGCGCTGGAGCGGCTGTTGGCAGCATATCTGGAGCGACGGCGCGAGGGTGAAGCGTTAGCGGAGTTCAGCCGACGCCACACAAGCGAAGAACTGAAGGCGCTCTGTGCACAGGAAGGATGTGAGACGCTATGACAAGAAGCCGCGTGTTTGTACCAGAGGATGCGCCATTCACCTCCGAGCAGCGGGCCTGGCTGAATGGATGGCTAGCGGGACTGTTGATTGATCCGACGGCGCAGGCCGGAGCCAAAATCGGGGTAGCCGCCGAACGCGTGGCCGTGCTCTACGCGTCGCAGTCCGGCACTGCTGAGGGACTTGCGCGCAGACTGGCGAAGACCCTGAAGGCGCAAGGGTACGCGCCTGCCGTGGCAACGCTGGCAGGCTATTCTCCTGCGGCGCTGGCTGCAGAAAAATATGCGCTGATCCTGGCCAGCACTTATGGCGACGGCGAAGCGCCGGACGGAGTGCAGCCTTTCTTCGAGGAGCTGTGCCTGGAGCATTTTCCGCGCTACGAGCGGCTGCACTACGCTGTGTTCGCGCTGGGCGACCGGCACTACGAGCACTTCTGCCAGTTTGGCCGTGAGCTGGATGTGAAACTGGCTGCGCTGGGCGCAGAGCGGCTGGTGGCTCGCGTGGACAGCGACGTGGAAGTGGATGAGCCGTTTGCCGCCTGGCAACAGACGGCGCTGGCGCGGCTGGCTGATCGCGTGCGCGGAGGCGAAAGCGCAGCTACCGGAGAACCGCTGAGCCAACCGACGCCAAAGCTCACAGGATCGCTGAGAGCTGGCACACTGACAGAGCCGCGCGAGGCATCCGCAACTCTTGCCACGCGCGACAATCCTGCGCTTGCCTCGCTGGTTGAAAAGAGACCGCTGACAGCGAAGCACGCGGCCAAGCTGACACTGCATCTGGCCTTTTCCACCGAAGACGCTGGACTGAAGTATGAAGCAGGCGATGCCTTTGGCGTGATTCCGCAGAACGATCCGGATCTGGTTGCCGAGATTCTGCAAGCGCTCAGGATGAACGGCAACGAGCAGGTTGCGAGTGCAAAATCCGGCACCGTCACGCTGCACCACGCACTGCTGCATGAGCGGCAGATTACGAGGCTGACTCGGAAGCTGATGCAGGAGTATGCCTCGCTGGGCGAATGCTCCAGGCTGGCGGCACTGCTGAAACCAGACAATCAGCCAGAGCTGGAGCGGTATGTTTACGACCGGGGATTGATCGATCTGCTGGTGGAGTGCCCGGGAGTGATAGGCGACGCCGAGGATCTTGCGCGCATGTTACCCAAGCTGACGCCGCGGCTCTATTCCATCTCGTCCAGCCCATTGGCGCACGCCGGGCAGGTACATGCGACGGTGGCTGTCGTCCGCTACGAGTCGCACAATCGCAGGCGCGGCGGCGTCTGCTCAACGTTGCTCTCCGATCGAGTCGAGTTGAACGACCGGCTGCCGGTCTACATCCAGCCGAACCGGAAGTTTCGCCTGCCGCAGGCGGATGTGTCGATGATCATGATCGGGCCGGGCACCGGGATTGCGCCGTTTCGCGCGTTTCTGCATGAGCGGCGCGCGCTGGGCGCAACAGGCCGCAACTGGCTCTTCTTCGGTGAGCAGAATCAGGAGACAAGTTTTCTCTATCGCGAAGAACTGGAACCGATGCTGCGAGATGGGCACCTGACGCGGCTCGACACAGCGTTTTCGCGCGATCAGGAGCAGAAGGTGTATGTGCAGGACCGGATGCTGGAGCAGGCGCAGTCGCTGTGGCAGTGGCTGGAGGACGGCGCAAGCGTCTATGTCTGCGGCGATGCAACAAGGATGGCCAAAGATGTGCACCGCGCTCTGGTGAAGGTGGTGGAAACAGCAGGCGGAAAAAGCGCCGAAGACGCTGAGGAATATCTTCACGCGCTCAAGGAATCACACCGCTATCACCGCGATGTCTACTGAGCCTGAGAGAAACGCGATTGGAAGCAGCGCAGTCGTGAACCGCTTCAGACGCGATCCCTCTCTGCCTCCTCGCCTCTGGTACACTGTCTCCTTGCTGCAATCCAGCCCAGATGAATTGCCGTTGCCGCCGACCGTCGATGTTGTCGGCTTCGGCCTTAATGCCATCGATACCGTGATTGCGCTTCCGCATCTTCCTGTCTCCGGATCCAAACTTGAGTTTTCCGGCCTTGCCACTCTTCCCGGAGGACAGGTAGCGTCGGCCATTGCCGCGTGCGCCACGTGGTCGCTGACCACGCGCTACATTGGCAAACTTGGCGATGACCCCGCTGCCGCTCTTCATCGGTCGGAATTTGCTCGCCTTGGCATCGAAGCCCATTGCCCCGCCGTGCCTGATTGCCACAGCCGGCAAAGCATTATCCTGCTGGACGAGCACGGTGAGCGCACCGTGCTGTGGCATCGCGATCCTCGCCAGAACCTTCATCCCGGTGAGCTGCGCCGCGAATGGATTACCCGCGGACGTCTTTTGCATCTGGATGGCTACGACACTGCCGCGGCCATTCAAGCCGCGCAATGGGCGCGCTCGGCAGGTGTCCCGGTCGTCGCCGACCTCGACGAGATTTACCCCGATCTCGACAATCTGCTTGCCTTCACCGATTACGCTATCGTCAGCCGCGATCTTCCCCAGCGCTTCACAGGAGCCGCCACGCTGGCTCAGGCGCTTCAAACCATGCAGCGCCGCTTTGGTCATCGACTTGCCGCCGCCACGCTCGGTCAGGATGGCGTTCTGGCCTGGGACGGCGTTCAACTCCACCACATACCCGCTTTTTGCGTCCCTGTCGTTGACACAACAGGCGCTGGAGATATCTTCCACGCCGGCTTCCTCTACGCGCTGCTTCAGGACTGGCCCCTCCCGCGCCAGCTTCGATTCGCCTGTGCCGCAGCCGCACTGAACTGTACCGCTCTGGGTGCTCGTGGTGGCATCCGGCCTGTGCAGGAGATCGAAGCGCTCATCCAGCGATCCACTTCTGATTCCACGTTGCCCGGTTGTTGGGAAGCAAGATAAAACAAGAGTGACCCTTCGGTACAATTCACGCCGGACCAATTCACGCCGGACCAATCCACGCCGGACCAATCCACGCCGGAATGTATCTGCCCAGGAATCGTCGAAGTCCTTTTCGAGAACTGAATCTGGCTTCAAAACCCAGTGATGTCATCGACGCTTCGCAGCAAGCCAAACTGAAAGTTCTTCCCCGTACGAATTCTGGATTCAGGCAGAAAGGCTCCCATGTCCCTCACGCTGGTTTGGCAAATTGTTCTCGGCGGCTGGACCGCTCTTGAGGTGCTGCTGGCTATCATGACCCGGACCAGCCGTGGACACGGCAAGGTCGCCGACCAAGGCTCGCTTCCACTGCTGTGGCTGGCGATCGGAACGTCCTTTACCGCCTCCCTGTGGATCGCCGGCGCAATGCCCAGGAATCTGTTGGTTCATGCATCCTGGTTAAGCCCGCTTTGTCTGGGGATTCTTGCTCTCGGCTTTGCTTTGCGCTTCACGGCAATCCGTATGCTGGGACGCGCCTTCAGCGTCAATGTCGCCATCCGTAAAGAACAGCATCTGAAGCAGAACGGACTGTACGCCTGGATGCGCCATCCATCTTACACCGGCCTGGTGCTGATGTTCTTTGCCGTTGGCCTGGCTCAGCGAAATTGGATTTCGTTGCTGATTCTTGTGGTCGTGCCCAACGCGGCACTCGTTTATCGAATCCATATTGAGGAAGCTGCGCTTCGGGCCGCCTTTGGCGATGAATACGTGGAGTATTGCCAGAGAGTGAAGCGTCTGTTGCCGGGGATCTTCTGACGCCGCAATTGCCGGAGTATGCCTGCTTTTCCCAAGATCCCCATGCAAGCCAACAGCAAAAAGCCTGCCGAGATCACTCGGCAGGCTTTTGATTCTCGATACTGTTTGGCGTCGTTACGCCTTGGCGGTCACCGCGCGTGGTGCTGCCTTCACCACTTTGCCGCTGCGAATGCAATTCGAGCACACGCGAATCCGTTTGGCCGCGCCATTCACATCCGCTTTCACCGACTGCAGGTTCACATTCCACCGCCGACGCGTCACATTGTGCGCGTGCGAGATATTGTTGCCAAACTGCGGCCCTTTGCCGCACATATTGCATACCTGTGCCATCGTCCTGCTCCACTCAAACCTGAAATTTCCCGCCAGAGTTGCTGTTTCGGGGTGGTTGCTGTCCAGCGTCGGAACGCTCCCGCGCTCTGAGGGTTCCCTTTGGAAAGCCCCACAACGCCTGTGACCGCTTTTAAAGTATACCCCAAAAGCCTCTCAGCGCCAAATTTCCATCACCCAATCACCTACACGCGCTCTGGCTCTTCCATATCCCCACCGTCGCTCATTCCGCCGCCAGGCTCCAAATTCGGCAACAATCCCGTCAGCAGACCCAGCGCGGGGAGCCACGCGCACACTTTGTAGACATAGATGATTCCGGTTGCGTCGGCCATCTTTCCAAGCACCGCCGCGCCAATTCCGCCCATACCAAAGGCAAACCCGAAAAATAGCCCCGAGATCATCCCGATGCGCGTCGGCACCAGTTCCTGCGCGTAGACCAGAATGGCTGCGAATGCCGAGGCCAGCACCACTCCGATAATCACGCTCAGCACACCGGTCCACAACAGATTCACATAGGGCATGGCCAGCGTGAACGGCAGCACTCCCAGAATCGATACCCAGATCACATATTTCCGTCCAATCCTGTCGCCCACCGGCCCGCCGATCAGCGTGCCCGCAGCAATCGCTCCGAAGAGCACAAACAGATGCAGCTGCGCGCTTGCCACCGAAACATGAAAGCGACGGATCAGATAAAACGTGTAGTAGTTCGTCAGGCTTGCAATGTAGAAATATTTGGAAAACACCAGCAACATCAGTACAAACAGCGCGCCGATCACCTTGGCTCTGGGCAGCTTGTGCTGAGCACGCTCCACCACTGCCTTCTGCGCGCGATGCCCCAGTTCCCGCCGATACCAGAAACTCACCCAAACCAGCAGCGGGATGCCCACCAGCGTTGCCAGCGTAAACCACAGCACACCCACCTGCCCGCGCGGCAGAATCAGCAGCGCCGCCAGCAATGGTCCAAAGGCTGATCCCGTATTCCCGCCAACCTGGAAAAACGACTGCGCAAACCCGTCCCTGCCGCCAGACGCCATCCGCGCCACGCGGGATGACTCCGGATGAAAGACGGCCGAGCCGACGCCGAAAAGCGCCGCCGCGACGAGCAGCATTCCAAACGTGGGCGCATAGGCCAGCATCACCAGTCCCACCAGCGTGCTGGTCATTCCCACCGGCAGAGAAAACGGCAACGGCTTCCGATCCGTAAAATGTCCAATCAAAGGCTGCAACAGCGACGCTGTCGTCTGAAACGTCAGCGCAATCAACCCAATCTGGCTAAAGTCCAAGTGAAAACTCGTCTTCAGAATGGGGAACATCGACGGCAGCAGCGACTGCACCATGTCGTTGATGAGATGACAGGCGCTGACCGCTGCCAGAATACGCAGCAGTTCGGCGTGCCGCGGTGCTTCCGGCATCGCCATTTCACCCGTGACGGCACTTGCTAGCCCTGCATCCTTGGTCGCCATCTTTCTGCATTTTCGCATGGTCCGACCACCTCCTGCATGCTTCACTCCTGTAAGCGCTTCTTACAATGCCCCATATCCTTTGCTTCGAGACAATTTCTCAGCCGACTTTCCGTGGATGAGCCAGCCCTGGCATCGCAAACCAACGGCTTGTCCGCGACGCAGACGAAGCTCCGTTACCGAGCTTCTGATGGGAGCCTTGAGTGCAGACAGGATATGCCGTGCAACCGCACTTAGAGCGTAGGACCGCCGACGGAAAAATATGCCACAGAAGGCCGCGTGAGCGGCTTTCTATGGCATCGTATTGTGCTGCTTTCAGAGGGAATCAGTGCCCGAAGGACTAGAAGTTGTACTAGGAACTCGTTGAAATTCGCCTGATTGCGGCGTCTTTGCGGGTGATTTTCATTTTGTCGCATTCGAAATCTGTTTGCATTGTGGTTCTATCCGGTGTTTCCAGGGGTCTGCGAGCCTTCGGGAACATCTCCGGAGACCTGCAACCGTGGTTCAGGCA
>JAJZCP010000072.1 GCA_021846065.1 Acidobacteriota bacterium | reverse complement strand
CTGCTGTGGCGGCGCCGACGCGCAGTTGAACTCCGCCCTCTGAAACACCGTCAGCATCTCCATCAGTTCCAGGGCCATCTCCGTCATCGCCCGCCCGCGATCCAGTCCGCCAAAGCTCTGTGTCCCCAGCGTCGAATAGATCACCTCGCACTCGGCCGCTACCAGCGGCACTGCCTGGTCCATATCCACCGCAAGGCCCAGCCATCGCAGCACAAACACATCCGTCGCCACCAACGGAAATCCGCTTCCCGACGCCGCCTGCGCAAACGCCGCCTCCGCTTCTTCCACCAGAATTCCAGGTCGCACCGCCGACCGCAGCAGAATCGTCCGCTGCGGATTGATCGCCTGCAGCCGCGTCCGCAGCGCCACATAAAACGAATCCTTCGCATTCTGCATCTCTTCGCCCCCACGCCCTCGCGTTTGCTTCTCACCCCTGCATCCGCCCTGGTTCCCGTACTCTTGCCCTTGCCTTTGCCTTTGCTTTTGCTTTTCTTGGTTGTCATTCCCGCAGGGAATCTGCTTTTGCTTTTGCCCTTGCCTTTGCCCTTGCCTTTGCTTCTCTTGGTTGTCATTCCCGCAGGGAATCTGCTTTTGCCTTTGCCCTTACTCTTCGCCCACGTCCGCCACCCTCGGAGTGCCCATCCTTGCCGCGTTTTCTGCGTCAAGGGTGGGTGTCACACCACTCCCCGCACCAACCTACAGCGCCTCGCTCCCTGCTTCTCTCACCAGCAGCCGATACAGATACACCGTCCCCATCGCCTCGTTCGCTCCAATCGACTCGATCACGTAGCTCTGTCCGGCCATCGTCACCGACATCGTCATCGCAAACAGGCTCTGCGCCGAGGCCAGATTCATCGACGCCACCTGCTGCTCTACGCTCGTCGCCGACACCAGCATCTCCCACCGCGGCCTATCGCCTTCGCGCCACGTCGGCGGCAGCTTTCGCATCACCGCAGGCGATATCGCCACCTGCTGAAAGTTGTTCGCCACCAGGCCCAGCTCGCTCTGCTCCGTGTCCGGATTCGCGCCCGTCACCTGCAGATACACCGTCGTCCCGGCCACCGTCCGCAGCAGCGCGTCGGCCAGCATCTGTGGTGCTGCCGTTCCGCTTCTTGATGCCGTATCGCTCATCTCTTCACCCCAGCCTTTTCGCAATGTAGGGCCGCAGCAGTGCCTGCACCGTCTGGTCGATCAGCGTCGTCCCGAAGTACTGTAGCCACAGCGTATCCACCCGCGACCGCTGCACATTCAGCGAAGGCTGCGCCTGCGCATTCTTCACAATCTGCGCGCACGCCGTCTTGATGTCGTCTCCAATCACAGCCAGCCCCGCCGTATACGTCACCTCGACCTCGTTGTACGGCAGCCCCATCAGATTCCACGGCAGCGTCAGAATCCCCGTATTCGGATCGAAGTCCACCGTCGTCGGATCGAGTGTCGACCACTCCCCAGGCAGCGAAAACGCCAGCGCCGCATCCAGCAGCGGAACCACCGGCAAATCTCCCCGCCGCGGCCACGCATACTTGCCCTGCATCGCAATCAGCGGACTCGTCGCCGGTGCCAGCGGCGTCAGCGGCAGATAGCTCAGCATCACCGTCTGTGACCCGCTCACAATCCGCGACCGCTCCGTGTACTGTGTAATGTTGATCTCCGGTCGGCGGCAATATGAGTTGATCAACGCCGTCGCCGCCGTCACCCAGTCCGCGCTCGTCCCCGCCGACAAACCGTAATTCGTATAATCCTGTGGCAACAGATACGCCATCGCTCATCCCTTTCCGCTTCCTGCTTCAAACCTTCACTGTTGTTCTTGCCCTTGCCCTTGCCCTTGCCTTTGCTCTTGTTTTTGCTCTTGTTTTTGCTCTTCTGTTTGTCATTCCCGCAGGGAATCTGCTTCTTCTCTTGCCGTTGCTTTTGCTTTTGCTCTTGCTCTTGCCTTTGCTCTTGCTCTTGCTTTTGCCTTTTCTGTTGCTTTTGTTTTTGCTTTTCTTGTTGTCATTCCCGCAGGGAATCTGCTTCTTCTCTTGCCGTTGCTTTTCGCCGTCGTCCTCCACTCTCCGGGTGTCCATCCTTGTCGCGTCTTCTGCGGCAAGGATGGACACCACCCCAGCGTCCAGCAACCGCACCCCGCGACCAACGGGAGCGCCACAACCCTCCGTGGCGACCGAAGGTCGCGTCCGCTGCATGCAATGCCGACCGAAGGTCGCGTCTGCTGCATGCAATGCTTTATCGGTCGACCAGCACCTGGTAGTGTGCGTAGTTGGCGCCCTTCACCACCACCCCGCCAAACTTCACTGCCACATACTGCAGGGTCAGTGAATTCGGCAGGCCCAGCTCGAAGATGCGTGGTGCCGGATCGCCCAGCCAGTGATACTCGATCAGGTCTTCCGTCACAATGTAGGCGGGCAGCACCGCCGTACCCGATCCCGGAACTCCCGTGTAACCGAGGCTCCAGTCCGGAATCAGCGGCAGGTCGCCGGCCTGCGTCGAAAGCATCTTCACCGTCACGCCTCCCGTGATGTTGTCCGTGCGCAGCACCACGTTGAACTCCGTCTTCATCTCCTGGTCGATCAGGTCCAGCAGCACCGGATTGGCATAGATCGCCGTCGGTCGCACCCGATAGCCGTTGTTGGCCACCATCTGCGCCACCGTCGTCTTCAGCCCGTTCACAATCGAGGAAGTCGTCGAGACCGTAGTCGTATTTCCGCCCGCCACAATCTGCGGCGTCACGCCCATATACTGTGTCGTTGTCGGTGCCGTCAGACTGGTGTCGTTACCGTTCCACAGCCCCACATCGTGCGCCACCATCAGCCCGCTCACCGTATCGGCCAGGTCCTTGGCCTGCAGGTAGGCAAACTGCTGCTGCTGATTGCCCAGCTCCACGTCGAACAGGTTGTAGTTCATCTGTGCCACCAGCGCCTTCAGCGGAACCGCGCGCTCCACCCGCGTCGGGCTGACCACCGTCGGTGTAATCGCTCGCGGATTCACAAACGCCGCCGTCCCCGCGTTTGGAATCGCCGTCTCCTCGAAGTACCGCGACGGATGACCCGTTGCCGGAACCTGCTTGATCCTCTGTCCAAACGGACTCGATCTCCGGCAAATGTCGAAGATCTCCGTCTGGTACATAGGAACTTCAATTGCTCCAGGTCCGATGTAATCGGCCGCTGCATGAATGTCCGCAAAACTGATGTTCATATCGCTCTTTCCGCCCGTTTCCGGGCCTGGTAAGTGGCAACCCATTTGTTATCGCAACCGCACGCAGACCTGCACCTGCTCCGGCCTTTGCTATTGCTCCGGCTCTTGCCATTGCCGATGCCTTTGCTGTTGCTTTTGCTCTTGCCTTTGCTCTTGCCTTTGCTTTTCTTGTTGTCATTCCCGCAGGGAATCTGCTTCTTCTTTTGCTCTTGCCTTTCGCCGTCGTCCGCCACCCCTGCGAGTGCCCCAGCGTCCAGCAACCGCACCCCGCGACCAACGGGAGCGCCACAACCCTCCGTGGCGACCGAAGGTCGCGTCCGCTGCATGCAATGCCGACCGGAGGTCGTGTCCGCTGCATGCAATGCCGACCGAAGGTCGCGTCTGCTGCATGCAATGCCGACCGAAGGTCGCGTCCGCTGCATGCAATGCCTGCGTGCAATGCCTACATTGCTCCCGCGCGTCGAAGCTGGCTCTTTACCGCAATCCGCTGTTCCAGGCTCAAGCCCTGCAACGCCGCATCCAGCTTCCGCACATCCACGGCCTCGTCGCCGATTCCGTGCTTGGCCAGCATCTCCACCGTCGCCGAAGGCAGCGTGCGCCGCAGCGGAGCCAGCGCCTGCGAAAGCCGTCCCTGCCCGGCCTCCACCCGTGTCATCCCGGACAGCTCTGTGCGCAGCCGCTCGATCTCTCGCTCGGCCGCCGACAATCGCTCGCTCACCGTATCCCCGTGCGTCTCCACTGTCGCCGAGATTCGCTCCAGCTCGCCCGTCAGGTTGCGCTGTCGCTCCTCCATCCGTTTCAACGCCGCTTCCAGCGTAGACGCCGCTGCTTCCAGCCGCTCCATCACTTCCATGGTTTCCTCTTTCATCGGTGCTCCTTTCCGTTTCATGGTTCCTCATCCGCCCGGCCTGCGGATCGCTTCAGCTTGCCAGCCGGAAACTCGTTTCCAGATACGCCGCTTTCTCTCGCAGCAGAATCGCCGCGCCCGTAAACGTCGCCCGCGTCAGTCGCCAGATCTCCGCTCGCATATCCGCCACCTGCGCGTCGGCCAGTTCATAGCTCATCCCCATCGTTCCCGCCTTCGCGCGACGCATCGTCTCGGCCGCCTCCGGAAAATCCCGCGCATACAGATACCCCTTCACCACCAGCTTTCGCTCGGCAAAGTCCGCATCTGTAATCAGCCCGATCTTCCGCTTCGCGTCGTGTCCATCCCATCCCGGCCGATAATCCACCGCCATCCCCAGCAGGCTCGGCAGCGCCGCCTCCGCTGCCACCCGTGTCAGCACCACCCTGTGCCCCCGCGCACCTGCCGGAGCCTTGTCGCTCGGCGCATCCACCACCGTCAACACCCCTTCAAACGGCAGCCGGTTCGGATGCCCCTTCACCTGTGGAATCTTCACTGACATCGCATCCAGTCGCATTTGCCCTCCCCCATTCCCACTCCGCGTCTCTGCCTTTGCTCTTGCCCTTGCTCGTTGTCATTCCCGCAGGGAATCTGCTTCTTCTTTTGCTCTTGCCTTTGCCCTTGCCTTTGCTCTTCTTGTTGTCATTCCCGCAGGGAATCTGCTTCTTCTCTTGCCCTTGCCTTTGCCCTTGCCTTTGCTCTTCTTGTTGTCATTCCCGCAGGGAATCTGCTTCTTCTTTTGCTCTTGCCTTTGCCCTTGCCTTTGCTCTTCTTGTTGTCATTCCCGCAGGGAATCTGCTTCTTCTCTTGCCCTTGCTTTTGCCCTTGCCCTTGCTTTTCTTGTTGTCATTCCCGCAGGGAATCTGCTTCTTCTTTTGCTCTTGCTTTTGCTCTTGCCTTTGCTCTTCTGTTTGTCATTCCCGCAGGGAATCTGCTTCTTCTCTTGCCGTTGCCTTTCGCCGTCGTCCACCACCCTCCGTGCCGACCGAAGGTCGCGTCTGCTGCATGCAATGCCACAACCCTCCGTGGCGCGACTAAAGCGTTTTCGCTCATGGTCTATACAGACGGGCAATGGTGAGTGTGGCTTTTCCTTGGGAAAAAGCCACGCCGAGAGCGTCTCCACTGTAAGCAGTGTGAGCGAAAACGCTCTAAAGCCGCGCGTCCGCTCCATGCAATGGCTCCATACAAGGGTCGGCGGATGCCGACAGCGGAGCCTTCCCAACCTCATCCAGCGGACTCAGCCCACGCATCGACCGCACCTCGTTCACCGTCAGCACCCCGGCCTGCAGCAACTGCACCTGCATCGCCAACTCCGTCTGCGCATCCGCCGCACTCAGGTCGTTGAAGACAAACTCAAACTCCCGCCATCCCACACATTTGCCAAACAAATCTCGTGTCAGATGCTCCTCGATCCGTCGCGCCAGCGGCGCAATCGCCGACCGGAACGCCTCATCCGTCAGCTCCGCCGCCGTCGACCGGTTCACATCCGCCTCCAGCCCCAGCAGCAGCGGCGGCAGCCCAAAGGCATCCGCAATCAGCCGGATCAGAAACATCTGCCACTCCAACCGCATATCCGCATCCGTCCCCTGCGCAAACCGCAGCACCTCCGGCTTCTGCTCGGTCGAGATCAGCGGCACCCGTCCCGTCCCTTCAATCTCGTCCTGCCACCAGCGGATGATCCGCTCATGCTGCGTCGGCGTCGCCTCGTTCAGCCACAGCGCATACTGCACCACCGTATTGGCCGCCAGCTTGCCCGCAAACCGGTGCGCGCTCAGCAGCTCGTTCACCGTCTCAAACGCCACCTCCAGCGGACCCAGTCCAAACGGCGAAAAACTCCGCGGATTCATCCGCAGATACAGCAGTTGATCGTCCCGCAGCGGAATGCCCTCCTGCGGCGTCCGTCCCATCGGCACCTGCTCATATCGCGGCGACTCCGGATTTCCGTCCCACTTCGCATTCACCCGGATCGTCGAGCCATCCACCGCCCACAGCATCGCCGGTCGCTCCGGATCCTCGGTCCGCTCCATCTCCATCGCCCCGTAGCCGCCCGTCAGCGCGTCTTCTACCACCTGCTCCAGCAACGTCCGAAAGCTGTCCGACTCATTCGGCTCCTCCAGCATCCGCCGCAGCGCACGCACCTTCCGCCGCGCATAGCCAATCTCTTCGGAACGTACCCCGCGCCTCACCCGAATCTGCCAGTCCATCGCCACAATCCGGTCCTTGATCACGTTCATCGCTCGCCGCACCACCGGCGTCTCTGCAAACCGCCGCAGATTCATCTGCGTCGGCTTGGGCATCGCCGCGCTCGTCCCCGCCCCATATCCATACGGCGAAACAATCGTCGGCATCGCAATCGTCCGCCGCGTCACTGATTCGCCCGCCTCCATCCGCCCTTCGGCTCTTCGCGCCCCGCGCCAACCCTCCCACATCGCCCTCACCCAGCTCGTCCGCAGTTGCTCTTCTGCCTTCACGTCTGCTCATCCCTTCCCGCGCACTGCGCGCTGTGTCGATTGCCCCAACTCCGCAAAACAGGCCCGCAAAACAAAACGGGCATGGACGCTGTGTCCATGCCCGTATCCCATGCCCGTATCCCGTGCCTTACCTCAACCGCTCTCTTCCCGGCGTCTGGGTGCCCGGCTCTCGCTTCTGAGACCTGGGACCAAGCCAGGGTTCACACCCTCAGCTCGACCCGCGCCCGTTCGGCCATCGCCGCCATCTCCGCCGTCGTCCGCACCTGAATCCCGTGCTCCTCCATCGTCTCCACGGCAAATCGGTAAGCCCCTGCGCGGTCGTCCCGCGCCGCAAACCGGCTCCACGGCTCGATGACCGCCGTCAGCTCCAGCGCCGCCCGTTCCACCCGCTCCACCCCGGCCCGCAGACTCGATGCGGAAAAGGCCAGCACCTTGGCCATCTCCACGCCCATCCCGCCGCCCGTGCCGCCCAGATGCTCCAGGCTCACGGCATGAAACATCCGCACCAGACCCTCCGGCCTCGGTTGCCCGCTGCTGCTTGCCTCGCCATCCCTGCCCACTCCGAAGCCCACTCCAAAGCCAGCCCCGTCCACCCGATACCCGGCGTCGATCCGCAGCGGATCGCCCGGACGCGTATACGTCGCCGCCGCAATTCGCTTGCGCAGCAGATCCCACACCCCCACCCGCTCAAACTCCGTCCGCAT
>JAJZCP010000071.1 GCA_021846065.1 Acidobacteriota bacterium | reverse complement strand
GCATTCAACGCGGGCAGAAACATCAGGCGGTTGGCAAAGTCCAGCGGCGCCCGATGGACGTAGATCAGCCAGAGCAGGAAGGCGACCGCTGCGGCGCTGATGGTCAAAATGCCGGCAATCGGGGCGCGCACGCTCTCGGGCGCGGTCTTTGTGGACGCAAATTCCAGACGGGTGGGCATCGTTCCTTACGCGGCCGGCTTATTGGTCCGGCGGTTGACCACGGTCCAGGAGCCGAGGAAGACCACGGTGCAGAAAGCGAGGGTGACGAACAGATTGACCTCCGGGGAAAAGGTGGTCGCCTGCGCCGGGAAGAGGCCATTGCGCAGCGCATCCACGCCGTAGGTAAGGGGATTGAGCAGCATGAGCCAGCGCAGCCAGCCGGAGGCGCCGCTGACGGGGAATAGTGCGCCCGACATCAGCCACAGCGGAATCAGGATCAGGTTGATGACGGCGTGGAAGGCCTGGGTCGAGTCCATGGGCCACGCGATGATGAAGCCCAGCGCAGTAAGCGAAAACGAGGTCAGCGCGATAACGAGCATGCCGTACAGGATGCCGTCCACGCTGGTGTGAACGCCTGCAAGGGGCGAGAAGACCAGAAAAATCCAGCCTTGAATCGCAGCCAGTGTTGCGCCGCCCATAACTTTGCCCAGCACGATGGAAGAGCGGCTAATGGGCGCGGCCAGCACCGACAGCAGAAACCCCTCGTTGCGGTCCTGAATCAGTGACATCATGCTGAAGATCGCCGTGAACAAAACGATCATGACAATGGCGCCGGGAAAGAAAAAGCTCAGGTAGTGCGCATTATCTGTTCCCTCGGGGCCGTGGGAGCGGAATGTATTGGCGAAGCCGGAGCCCAGAACCACCCAGAAGAGCAGCGGTGAGGCGATGACGCCGACGACGCGGGCCTTTTGCCGGTAGAAGCGGACCAGTTCGCGCCGCCACAGGGAGTAGGCGGGCGTCCACAGGCCAGGGGTTCGAACAGCCGTTGCGGTCTTGCGGACGGGGGCAGCAATGGTCGCCATTAGTGACGCTCCTTGGCCGATTTTTTCAACTCCGGCACGTCCATCCAGAATCGATGGCCGGTGCGCTGGATAAAGACATCCTCCAGCGTGGGTTTTGCGACGGAGACACCTTCGACTGCTCCGGGGAAGGCCTCGACGACCTCCGTCAGAAAGCGGTGGCCCTGTTCCCGTTCCACGCGCACGGCAGCGTCCACGACCGTGGGGGCCACGCGGAAGCGCTGCTCCAGGGCGGCTGCCAGCTGGTGGGCGGCCTCTGGCGATGCGGTGTCAAACTGCACGATGTCGCCGCCGATTGCGGACTTCAACTCCGCGGGACTGCCGAGAGCGACCAGGCGGCCGGTATTCAAAAACGCCAGCCGGTCGCAGTGTTCGGCCTCTTCCATCAGGTGCGTGGTGACCAGGATGGTGACGCCCTGTTCGTCGCGCAGCAGACGCAGATAGTGCCACAGGTCAATGCGCGCTCCGGGGTCGAGACCGGTCGAGGGTTCATCCAGCAGCAGCACGGAGGGCGAATGGATCAGACCTTTGGCCAGTTCGACGCGGCGTTTCTGGCCGCCTGAGAGTGTTTCGGCCAGGTCTTTGGCTCGGTCGCTGAGTCCGACGCGCGCCAGAATCTCCTTTGAACGCTGCTGCAGTTCCCGGCCGCTGAGGCCATAGAGATGGCCCTGGTGCATCAGGTTTTCCGCGACGGTCAGCTTCACATCCAGACTGGACGCCTGAAAGACAACGCCGCTTTGCTGGCGCGCCTCCCGCGCTTGCGTCGCCACATCGTAGCCGGCGATCGAGGCGCGTCCGCCGGTGGGAACCATCAGCGTAGAGAGGATGCGAAAAAGGGTGGTCTTTCCGCTGCCGTTCGGGCCGAGCAGGCCAAAGATTTCCGCCGGGCGAACATCGAAGCTGAGATGGTCGAGCGCGAGCCGGGAGCCGTAGTCGTGCGACACCTGCTCCAGCGATATGGGCCATGGAGCGGCTTGACCGGCGGCGCCGGCTTCCTGCGGTGCGCCATGCATGGTAGCTGCAGTCGGCAAATCGTTACCCTCTTCCCGTAGCGTTCAACATTAAAACAAGCAGCAGCAGCGGCAGATAGAGCACGCTGATCTTCAACAGTGAGCGCGCGTACCGGCGCGAATCGCTGGCCGTGCTGCGAGTGATGCGCGAAAAGCGAATGGTATAGGCCAGGTATACGAGGCCGAGCAGCAGCGCCGCTACCCAGTACACGCGCCCGGCCAGATGCAGATAGTAGGGAACCAGGCTGACGGGCACCATCAGGATGGCGTAGACCAGCGCTTCCGCCGCGGTGGACCACCCGTCGGGCTGGACCACTGGCAGCATACGGATGCCGGCGCGGCCGTAATCTTCGCGGTAGAGCCATGCAATTGCCATAAAGTGCGGAAACTGCCAGATAAACAGAATGGCGAAGAGCGCAACGCCTGGCCACTCGATGGCGCCACGGGCGGCTGTCCATCCAATCAGCGGAGGCATGGCTCCGGGAAATGCGCCGATAAAGGTCGCGAGCGTGGTAAAGCGCTTGAGCGGTGTGTAGATGCCGACATAAAGGACAGCGGTCAGCAGCGTCAGCGTGCCGGTGACGGGGTTCGTCGTCAGCAGCAGCCACAGAGAGCCGCTGATGATCGCCGCCATGCCGAGAAATACACCAAAGCCCAGGCGCATGCGGCCCGCGGCCATCGGGCGCTGCGCCGTCCGTGCCATGCGGGCATCCGTGCGGCGCTCCAGCACCTGGTTCAGCGCGCTGGCGCCGCAGGAGACCAGCGCAACGCCCAGCAGCGTGTTCCAAAGGTCCGAATTAAAGGAAGCGATGTCCGACTGTACCTCGCCGAGATAAAACCCGGCCCACGCCGTCATGACAACCAGCGCGGTGACCCGCAGCTTGAAGAGCATGATGGAGTCGGCAACGGCGGCGCGGAGCCACCGGAATGTGCGGAGGATGGGATGACCAGAGGTTCCGGCTGGAGCTACGGCGTGCAGTTCGCCGGAATCCGTGCCCGGCACGCCCGCCGGTGGCGGAGCAGTTGTTGCACGGGCGGCAGAACTGAGCATCAGCGAAATCCCCAGAAAGTGTGCGGACGAGTGGACGATGCGGGCGTCGGGTGCCAGAGACCGCCGCAGGCGGAAGCACCACAACTCAGGATAACAAAAAGGATCGGCTGCCCTGCGATCGCGCGCCCGCCATGGAAGATTTTGCCCGCCTCTACAACGAGTCGACGCTAACGGCCGGCGCGGGGCTGCCTGCCGCATCGGCCGCGCGAACCACATATTCCTCAATAAGAACGGCGGCGAGCACTGCGGATGGAACAGCAACCAGCACGCCGGCGACGCCTGCCAGTCCGCCGCCAAGCAGTAGCGCGATAAAGACGGCGGTGCCGGCGAGATCGACGCTGGACTTCATGATGCTTGGAATCAGAAAAGCGTTTTCGATCTGAACATAGATCAGCTCGAAAGCCATTACGCCCAGAACCTTGCTGAAGGAATCGGTGGCGGCCACCAGCATGGCGATGGTGGTCGAAACCATCGCTCCCACGACAGGCACAATATTGAAGGCGCCCATCAGCACCGCCAGCGCAAACGCATAGCGGAGATGCATAAAGCTGAAGACGATCCCGCTCAACGTACCCAGAATCAGCATCAGGCTTAGCTGCCCGAGCAGCCAGCGGCCCATGCGCGTCGCCGCCCGCTGCAGCGTAATGTCCAGCCGCCCGCGACGGTCCGCTGGAACCAGCGACAGAAACCAGAAATAGACGTGGGAGCCCTCCGCCAGGAAGTACACCGTGAGTACGATGCCGGTGATGATCTCGAAAAACTTTGCAGCCCAGCCGCTGACGGAGGTAAGAAAGACGCCGACGTGCTGCGCCGTATCCTGCTTGAGCTTGGCCTGGATAGAGCTGAAGTCAACTTCGCGCAGAAAGGGAAGACGGTTGAGATGCTGAACAAACGTCGGGCTGCTGTCAGGCAGCGTCCGAACCAGGGATTTCACCTCATGGATCAAGGGTGGCAGCGTTAGAAAGATAAAGCCTGCGATGGCGCCTACCAGCACCGCGGTGATCAGCAGAATGGCCAGACCGTGCGACAGGTGGCGTTTGCCAAAGTGCAGCTTCTGCACGCCGCGCACGACCGGCATCAGAACGACGGCAAACAGGGCGCTGACATAGATCAGCGTGAGCACGTCGCGCAGCAGCCACGCCGTGTACAGGCCCACCGCGACCGCAAACGTGAAGAGAATGTAGCCACGCACATGCCGCTGCGTGGAGGCCACGGGCTCAACGGGAACGTTCAAAGGTCGTGCTCCAGAACTCCAGAATTTTGCCGGTTACAACGTCCGCCGGGTCATCGGCTTCGATCGTCCAGTGTGCAGCCCTCTGATACAGAGGGAGCCGGCGGCTGTAGCGGTCTGCCAATGCCGCGCGATCTTCGAAGACCGGGCGCCGTACCGCATTTGGCGTCCCAGCGGCCCCCTCGCAGCGGCTGCAGGATGTCTCAAGGGGTACACGCAGATAGATTGTAAGTGTACCGCTGGAACCAGCCAGCGCATGCAGATTGGCGGGCGTTTCCACGGCGCCACCACCCAGGGCGATGATGGTCTGCGTGCGGTGCAGGCAGTCACGCAGTGCCGCGTGTTCCATTTCACGAAAGCAGGCTTCGCCGTCTGCGGCAAAGATGGCGGCAATGCTGCGGCCGGCCCGCTCCACGATGACATCATCGACATCGACAAACGCCCACTTGAGCCGGCGCGCCAGCTCGCGGCCGACGGTGGTTTTGCCTGCGCCCATAAATCCCAGAAGCGCTATACGGTCAGGAGGGACGGCATACGTATGTCCGATGGGCATCGGCGCCGATGCTCCCTGCGCATCATCGGCGCCGTTGCTTCCAGACTCTCCCGGACGAGAGCCCATCACGGACGGTCTTTACCCTGCTTTCCATCTTGCTGCAGTGCGCTCTGGATGTTTTCCCACACAGCCGGGCTTGGATCATGGATGGGCATGATCAGCTTCGCCTGGGCAGCGATGTATTCCAGATCGCGGACCAAAGAGGAGCAGAGTGCGCAGGTCTTCAGGTGCGGGTGGTCGGCGATGGAGACCCCGGAGTCAAAGATCTCCGGCAGCTGCTGCTGAAATTCAGCGCATTCCACGGGTGTCGTGCTTTTTTCCGCAGTCATGCTCCCGTACCTCCTTCAGCATTTTCCTTCAGCAGGCTACGCAGCCGCATGCGTGCCTTATGGAGTTGCGACTTGCTGTTGCCAATGGAGCACTGCAGCATGCCGGCAATCTCGTTATGCTCATATCCTTCCACATCGTGCAGCACAAAAACCATCCGGTATCCGGGAGGCAGCTCCTCAACAGCGCGCTCCAGCGTTACGCGGTCGATGGAGCCGGACAGGCGAAGATCCCGCGTACCGAAATCCTTACGGGGGCCATCCTCCTGGCTCGGTTCCAGGGTCTCCTCCAATGAAACCAGCGGAAGCCCCTTCTTCCGTAGATGCATTAAGACGACGTTAACAGCCATCCGATGCAGCCAGGTGGAAAACGCGGAATCTCCGCGAAACGTGCTGATCTTGCGATGGAGCTGCAGGAATGCCTCCTGCGTTAAATCTTCCGCCTCCGCGACATTGCCCAGCATGCGCAGACAGAGCGAATACACCCGGCGCTTGTGCATGTTGTAGAGAATCTCGAACGCGGCGCCGTCGCCCTGCTGCGCGCTGGCGATAGCCGCCAACTCCCCGGCAATAGGCGGGTTGCGGCGCTGCTGCTGCTGCATGGGTCGGGCTTCTGGCGTTAAAGGCTGTACCGGCATGGAGGGAGCCGCCGAATCATTGGTTTGCAAAGTGTTTTTGATCATTGAACGATCGCGCCTTGTCCCCTTTCGTTTGGACGAGTCTTTGGACGACTGTTGCACTTGCGGGCCGTGGGGCGCGGGCTTCGCCTGTTAGAGGCCCGGAGACGGCCCCGTGTTGCCTCAGGCCCCGCTTGTATTATGCCCCCACGAATCGCGCATAAAGGCTGCGGGCCACTGCGGCATCGGTCGTTCCCTGGATCATGGCCCGTCCATCCGGAAAGACTGTGATCCGGTGTTTGCCCTGCTCAAATCGCAGCAGCATCGCCGTCCGCTGCACCGTGCCCTGCGGCCGCAACCGCTGCTCCAACGCAGCCAGGTCCAACGGACGGCGATGTTCATGAATCTGCACGGCGTTACGGCCGCAAAGCGTGATGGTGGGCCGGTTCTCCCCTGTAAGATGCACAAACTGCCGGCGGCCGCAGACTGCGCAGTCCGCGCGCGGATGAGCCACAGTGACCTCCGACCGCTCGCCGGTCCAGAGATCCCAGGAAAGCAGCGTGCGACGCATCCCGGAGGTATCGCCCGTAATCCACTTGATGGCCTCGGCTGTCTGCAGCGAGGCGGCCAGGTTAACCGCCGCGTTTACGATGCCCGCGGTGTCGCAGGTGTCAATTACGCCGCCGGGCGGCTCGGGAAAGATGCAGGCCAGGCAGGCCGTCTCTGCCGGAAAAATGTTCATCGTCGCGGCGGTAGCGCCGATCGCGCCGGCATAAATCCAGGGTTTGCCCTGCTCGACGGCGTAATCATTCAACAGGTATCGGGTTTCAAAGTTATCTGTCGCGTCCAGGATGATCGCTGCGTCCTGTAGCAGGGAGTGGATATTGCCGGGAACCAAATCCGCGACATGCGCCCGCACCTCCGTCGCGTGGCTGAACCGGGCAATGCGGCGACGGGCGGCCTCTGCCTTGGGCAGACCCTCGGCGGCATCGGATTCCTCAAAGAGCACCTGGCGCTGCAGGTTGCTCCACTCCACATAGTCCCGATCGATCAAAGTGAGTGTGCCAACGCCGGCGCGGGCCAGCAGCGCCGCAGCCGCAGCCCCGGTAGCGCCGCAGCCGACAAGAGCTACATGCGCGGCCAGCAGGGCGCGTTGGCCAACCTCGCCAATGCCGCCAAACAGGATCTGCCGGGAATACCGCTCCCGCTGCTCGTCCGTTAAAGGGGTGTCGGGCCGTGGCATACCTTCAGTATAGGGAAGCGGCAGTGGCAGCATGGCTTGTGCCCGGCCAAAAGTGCGTCAAAGCGCGGCCCGCCCGCTGCCTGAATTGGGTATCCTAGCGGGAGGGCGCAGAACAATCAGCGGATAGGGGAACGAGGCCGTCAGAGAGCGGAGTTCGCCTTCGCGCGTCGCCACGTTGCCTGGAGCCTGAAGGGCCGGGTCTGCGTAGCGGATGGAAGCGGCCGGTTCTGCCGCCCCCGCAGGAACTGCGCAAAGAGAATATCGTCGCGGCGG
>JAJZCP010000001.1 GCA_021846065.1 Acidobacteriota bacterium | reverse complement strand
CGGTGGGCGCATGCTTTCCGCGTTGCACGGCCCTGGCCCGCTGCGTGGCCGCGCGGAAGCCATGCTCGAAATCATGCCATTCTGGCTGGCAAGATATCCGAAACAAAATTTGGTTTTCATTGACAAATTGCAAAACGGCACCGAAACACAACCCGGCTACGGCCCAATCGACATGCACGGCGCTTCGGTTACGCCATTCCTCATCCGCTGGAACTTCCAGCGTCATTCCGACACCCGCATCCTGCCCTGGGCGCAAGTGGGAGGAGGTCTGCTCTGGACCAACCACAAATTTCCATATGCTGGAGATACCAGCGTCATCAACTTTACGCCGCAAGTCGGCTTTGGCCTCAACACTCGCATTCGCCCGCATCAGACGCTCGACCTCGGCCTGAAAGCGATTCTCATCTCCAACGCGGGCCTCGGCGACACCAACCCCGGTGCCATCAGCCTCCAGTTCTCCGCCGGTTATTCCTGGTGGAAGTGAGCCAGCATCCGAAACGGAAAGCCAGAATCGCGTGTGCGGCAACCTGGGAATGGGTGGTCGAAAGGTCAAAATCTGAGGCAGAGAGACTAAAAATCGGTTACTATGGTGTTAAGTGTGGTGTACTTCCGGCTCGGACCCGTTGGCGAGCGAATCAACCACACGCATCTTTCCGAACCCATTCCATGGCAAAGCGAGTCTAAAGAATATGGCAGGAAGCGGTTGTACGGACAGGGTGGTGGGCGCAATTCTGCGCAGTTGGCGATACGATATATCTGCGATCTCCCCGGAGATGCGCCGGGATTATGAGCAACATTTCATCGAGTGTGCGCACTGTCGCGGGCGGCTCAAGTTTCATCGGACGCTGGATGGCACGCTGGCCGTGCTGACTGCGCTTTCGATGCTGTCGTTTCTGTTTGCGCTTGCCGTTCTACAGAGGGTGAAGTTTCTGGAACACGTTGCGTTCAACATCCTGCACCTGGAAGTGGTTTCGATGTATCAGATGCTGGTCTCTGCGGCTGTGGCGGGGCTGGTGTTTTCGCTGATCGCGTTCGTGCTGGTGATGACGACGACCCCGGCTCCGACATATCTGGGCGGCATGGCGCGGGATCGTGCGCGGACGCTGGAGGCGCGACTGCCGGAGTCGATCCGCTCCCTGCGCTCGCGTTCTTAACCGAGGCCTGATTCCGGGTAGTGCCCCAATTCTGAATTCCGTGCGGACGAAATCTCTCGGTAGATTTTATGAGGTCTTGGAGCTTGGCGGCTTCATGCCTCCGGTCAGGCTGCTCACTTCGCTGACTTGATGGCTGCGGCACCAGCGCTCGAGTTCCTTGGACAGCCTTTCGACGGCGCGCGGATCGGCGTAGCTGGCGGTGCCGACCTGAACAGCGGTGGCTCCGGCAAGCAGGAACTCGACGGCGTCCTCGGCAGTGACGATGCCGCCCATGCCAAGAATCGGGATGGAGACGGCCTGCGCGACCTCCCAGACCATGCGCACGGCGATGGGCTTGATGCCGGGACCGGAGAGTCCACCGGTGATGTTGGCCAGCAGCGGCTGACGCGTCTCCGGATCAATGCTCATGGCCAGGAAGGTGTTGACCAGGGAGAGAGCATCGGCGCCGGCGCGTTCGGCGATGCGAGCCATCTGTGCGATGGAGGTGACGTTTGGGCTGAGCTTGACGATCAGAGGGCGGTTGGCGATGGCTTTGACGCGGGCCACCAGATACTCGAGGGCGCCGGGGTCGGCGCCGAAGGTCATGCCGCCTTCGTGGACGTTCGGGCAGCTCACGTTGAGTTCGTAGGCGGCGATGCCGTCGGCACCGTTGAGCCGCTCGACGACGGCGAGGTAGTCGTTCACCTGATAGCCGAAGACGTTGACGATGACCGTGCAAGCCGGGTAGCGGCGCAGCGCGGGTAGCTTGGTTTCGAGGAAGGCTTCGACGCCGATGTTTTGCAGGCCGATGGCGTTGAGCATACCGGCGGCGGTGGGCACCATGCGCGGCGGTTTGTTGCCAGCCATTGGCTCAAGGGAAAGCCCCTTGGTGACGAATGCGCCGATCTTTTCCAGCGCCACGATCTCTTCAAACTCGATGCCGTAGCCGAAGGTTCCGCTGGCGGCGATGACCGGGCTGACCAGCTCCAGCCCGGCAAATCGTACTGTCATGTCGGGCTTCAAGTCAGGCCGCGCTCCGTTCGCTTTTCTTCAGGATAAACGCCTTCGGGAGTAATGGAGCGGGCGGGTGATGTTCTCAACGCGCGCGGCCGGGTGTGGAGGCGGTGACGCCGACCGGGCGAATCGCCTGGGTGAGCACGTGCCCGATCGCCGCCGACGGCTGGTTGATGCCGAGCAGCGAGGCCAGAGTCACAGCCAGATCCACGGGTTCCACCCGCTCGCGATAGGTGCCAGGGCGGAAGGCCGAGCCGTAGAAGGCAAGCGGCACATGGCGGTCATAGCTCCAGGGGCTGAAGTGCGTGGTGCCTGTTTTGCTGCCCCAGGCCGAGAGGTTTTCCATCTGATAGCCGCCAAGCACGAGCATCGTGTACCAGAGTCCGCGGTCGGTGTAGCTGTGGGCCAGTTCGGTACCGAAGGGCGTATGCGGCAGGTCGCCGCCAGCCATTTGCAGGCGGGTGTAGGTGCCGACGACCTGAAGCATGGGCGGGAGTTTGCCGTTCTGCGCCTGTTCGTGGGCCACGGCGGCGTTCTGTTCGTCGATGCCGGAGCGTAGAGCCGCGCCAAGCGCCTCTTCGGCGGTCTTTTCCTTCACGCCGACAGCTGGTCCGCCGGGGGCGAAGACGCGCGGGTCAAGCTGGAAGTAGGGCAGGTCTTCACCCGGCATGAGGTACGCGACACTTTTGCCGGGGGTGAAGCGGGCATTTAGCGCGGCGTTTACGCTAGCAGTGAGCGCTTTCATCTGGACGGTGGCGGCGTGGATGCCGAGGGCGGCAGCCTGCGCTGGAACGGGCGCGACACCATGGTCGGCGGAGAGCGCGATCCAGACATTGCCGAGGCCGATGTGCTGATCGAGCCAGGCGAAGAAGCCAGCCAGGTCATGGTCGAGGCCAAGCACCATGGCGTGCTCCTGCTCAGAGTCCGGGCCGTATCGGTGACCCATGATGTCGTTCGGCGAAAGGGAGACGGTGAGCATGTCGGTGGTCGCCGACTGGCCGAGTTTTTCGCCGACGATGGCCGCTTCGGCAAAGTTCAGCTCATAGGCATTGGCAGCCGGGGTGATGCCGACTTTGCTGAAGAAGCTGCCTTTGCCATCCCACTGCGCGGCTCTTGCCGCCTGGTCGCGTGCCGGGCCAGAGTTGAAGGCCTGTGCCCAGGCGGGCAGGTCATCCCGATAGTAGCTGGAGGTGAGGAAAGCTCCGGTCTTCTGGTCAATCCAGTATGCGGCGTTGGCCGCCTGGCCGGCGGGCAGAATCGCCGCGCGGTCCTTGAGCGATATGCCGATCACCTTCGAACGGCCCTGAGTGGCGAGACGCAGCTCGTCGCCGACGGTGGTGGCGCGCAGGTTCAGCGGAGACGCGCCGGGCGTCGCGGAGGTGGTCGAGCCGGTGGGAATGCCGACCAGCCGATAGCGCTCATCCTCGACTGAAGTCACTTTGTGGGTGAGCGAGCGCGAAGCATCCCAGAACTCGTTGGCTTGAATGCCGTGGCCATCGGTGTAGGCGCCGGTGCCGAGCGTGGAGTGGCCAGGCGCAGTCATGGTGTTGGCGTAGTTGTAGTAGCAGTCGGGGAACCAGGCTCCGTCGTCGAGCAGGAGGCGGAATCCACGCGCGCTCAGCTCGGAGCGGTAGCGCTGGAGGTAGTCGGCGCGAAACTGGTCAATGACGATGAGGACGACGAGTTTCGGGTGGGCGCTGTATGCCTGGGCGCGCGCGGGCAGGACGGGAGTGGCGAGCAGCAGCAGGCCCAGGATGCAGGCAAATAGGCGAAGGAGTGGCTGGTTGCGCAACATGCACTCATCTTAAACGCAGATTCGGCCTGTCTACGTGAACGTACCATCAACTCAATGGCTTATCCATGGGTCGCACGAGGCGCGGCTTGATCGGCTTGCAGGGAGTGCCTGCGCAGACCATCCAGGCTGGCATGGATTTTGTGACTATGGAGCGGGCGCCGATCACTGCGCCTTCGCCGATGATGACGCCGGGGGCGAGCAGGCAGCCGGAGGCGATCCAGCTTTGAGAGCGGATGTGAATGGGCGCCGAGGTGAGCCGAAAAAACGGGTCGGTGTAGTCGTGCGTGGCGGTGCAGATGTAGTTGTACTGCGAGACGACGACGTGGCGGCCGATGGTGACCGGGGCGAAGTTATAAACCTCGGTGTCGACGCCAAGAGACGAGCGCTCGCCCATGGTCAGTTTCCACGGCATCCATACCTTTACGCCGCGATCGATGAGGCATGCCGGTCCAATCCTGGCTCCGAAGAGGCGAAGAAGCGCGACGCGCAGCGGGCTGAGCGCGCGTGGCATGCAGGAGAGAAACGGAAGTTGAAAGAGCGCCCAGAGCAGGCGCAGGAGTTTTTCGCGCGGCGTCGATGGCGCTGGAACGCGATAGAGGTCGATGCGCAACGGACCCTCGACGGCGTCCGAGGCGGGGTCGAGCCGGTTGGCCGACTCGGGGACGGCGAAAGGATCTGTGCTGGAGTGGGTCATCAAAGCTGGTCCTTGCCGCGGCGTGGTGTGGCCCCGCTCGTCTATAATCGCAGAGAACCAGGAATTTCTGTAGGAGAAGTGCGTCTCCGGCACAGTTTGCCGGATGGTCCCGCCGAAGGTCGTTACCCACACATGATTCGTTTTCTGCAAAAAGATAATCGCCTCGTCAAGTCCATCTTCATCGTCATCATCGGCGCAGCCGTCATCACGATGGTCATTACGCTGATCCCTGGCATCTTCCAGAACGTGTCGAACACTGCCGACACCTTTGCGACCGTGTATCCGCACTGGTACAGCCGCTTGCTTTTCGAGGGGGACACGATCAGCGTCTCGCGGGTGCAGGAGATTGCTCAGCAGCAGTTGCAGCGGCAGCGGCTGCCGGATTTTTATCTTCAACTGATGGTTCCGCGCGTGGGCCAGCAGCTTGTGATGCAGCGCATTCTGCTCTTTGAGGCGGCGCGGCTGGGCATTGGAGCCGGTACGGCCGATGTCAGCGACTTTCTGCATAAGGGGCAGTACGGCGAGTTGCTTTTTCCTGGCGGGAAGTTTGTGGGTATGGACAAATACTCGCAGTTCATCCGCGGGCAGTTCGGGATCTCCACGGCGGAGTTTGAAAAAGAGCTGCGCGAGGACATCACGATCCAGCGTCTGCGCGCCTACATTACCGCAGGTGTGACGGTCTCCGACGCCGAGGTGCGCGACACCTATCGCAAGCAGAACATCAAGATCAAGTTTGACTACGCGGTCATCGAGGCCGACGACCTGCGCAAGCAGATCAACCCGACCGATGCGGAGCTGCAGGCGTTTTTCACGAAGAACGCCGCGCGATATGCCAGCGCGGTTCCGGAGCAACGCACGATCACCTACTTCGCCTTCACAGCGGATCAGGTTCCGGGCGGCGTGCCGCAGGTGAGTCAGCAGGATATCCAGCAGTATTACACCGAGCACATGGCCGATTACCAGACGCCGGAGCAGGCGCGTTCGCGGCATATTCTGATCAAGTTTCCGGGTGGCGCAGCGAAGACCGACGCAGAGGCCAAGGCCAAAGCCGAATCGATCCTGAAGCAGCTTCAGGGTGGTGCGGATTTTGCGACACTGGCCAAGAAATACTCCGAAGATCCGGGCAGCGCGGCGCAAGGTGGCGAACTCGGTTTCGCCAAGCACGGCACAATGGTGCCGGAGTTCGACAAGGCGATCTTCACGCAGCCGATCGGAGCGCTGGCGATCGTGAAGACACAGTATGGCTACCACATCGTGCAGGTGGAGGAACGGCAGTCGGCCCATACGCAGCCGTTGAACGAGGTGCTGCCAACGATCCAGGTTTCGCTGATTCGGGAAAAAGAATCGAAGGCCGAAGCGGCGTATGCGCAGAGCCTGACCGATGAGGCAGCGAAAAACGGGCTGGCGAAAACGGCGGCGGCGCACAAACTGGCGCTGGTGACTACGCCGCCGGTAGGCGTGCAGGGCATCATCGCCGGACTGCCGGACAGCACGGAACTGCTGGGCAAAGCCTTCATCGTGAAGCAGGGCGCGCCGCCTGCTTTTGCCCCGACGGGCGAAGGCTATGCCATCTTCCAGGTGACCGGAATCACTCCGGCGCATGCGCCGAAGTTCGAGGAATACAAGGCGACGATCGCCAAGGACTACGCCGACGAGCGGCTGCCGCAACTGCTGCAGGAAAAGACGAAAGAGCTGGCGGACAAGGCGCACGCTGACAATGACCTGAACAAGGCGGCCAAGGAAGTGGGCGCGACGGTAAAGTCGAGTGACCTGGTGGGCGAAACCGGCCAGGTACCGGATCTCGGGCAGATTTCGACCGTTGCGCCGGAGCTGTTGAACCTGAATGTGGGCCAGATCAGCGGACCGATCAATGCGCAGCGCACCGGCGTGGTGGCGAAGATCACCGACAAGCAGACGCCGAGCGATGCGGAGATTGCGAAGAACTTCGACCAGACGCGCGATCAGATACTGGACCAGCGACGCGAGGAGGTCTTTGGTGTCTTTGTGAACAGCGCGCAGGACAGATACAAGAAGGCGAATCTGATCAGCCTCAATCCCAGTGCGATGAAGTCGATGAACCTGGGCCAGTAACGCATTCGGAACAGTCATTCCGTTTAAGCGACAGTGCATTGCAGCGAACGCCTGCCGGGAAGCTCGGTGGGCGTTCGCTTTCAGGCTGGCAGTTTGCGACGCCCTAAAACAGGCCCCGGTCCGGACGGCGAAGCGGCTGCAGGAAGTGCTCTAATGCAGGTATGCGCTTTGCTCGTTCCTCCGGTATTTTGCTTCCGGTAACCGCTTTGGCTTCACGCGGCGGTATCGGCGACCTTGGCCCTGAATCCTACCGCTTTCTGGAGTTTCTGGCTGCTTCGCGCCAGCATATCTGGCAGGTTCTTCCGCTGTGCCCGACCGGATATGGCAACTCGCCGTATGCGGGCAGTTCTGCCTTTGCCGGAAATCCTTACCTGATCAGTCTGGAGTTGCTGGCGGAGTGGGGTTGGATCGATGCCGAAGCCATGGATGGCTTGCCGACTGGAACGGGGCCTGTCGATTTCGACGCAGTGGAAGCGCGGAAGATGCCGGTGCTGCAGGCGGCGGCGGTTCGTTTTCTGGAGCGTGGCCCGGTAGACTCGGAACTTGCCACGCAGTGGGCGCAGTTCGGCAGATTCTGCCTGGCTGAGGCTGACTGGCTGGAGGATTACGCGCTCTACGCGGTTCTGCGTCGACTCTACGGTACCGGGGCATGGACGGCGTGGCCCGAGCCAGTGCGCCGCCGGAATCCGCAGACACTGGCCGCATTATGCGCGGCGCACGCGCAAGCTCTGGCGGTGGAGCGCGCACTGCAATTCGCCTTCGATCTGCAATGGTCGCGGCTGCGGGCAGCGGCCAACGAAGACGGCATCCGGATGATGGGTGATATTGCGATCTTTGTCAGCATGGATTCGGCGGATGTGTGGGCCAATCCGTCGTTGTTTCAACTGGACGAGGATTTGCAGCCGGTGCGCGTGGCTGGAGTTCCTCCGGATTATTTTTCGCCGACCGGGCAGCGCTGGGGCAATCCGCTTTATGACTGGGAGGCGATGCGCGCCGCCGGGTTTGCGTGGTGGATCAAGCGCGTGCGGCGTGCCTGCGCACACTTCGATCTGGTGCGGCTGGATCACTTTCGTGGATTCGAAGCCTATTGGTCGATTCCCGCCGACGAGGAGACGGCGGTCAACGGCGAGTGGGTGAAGGCTCCGGGAAGCGAACTGTTTCAACACCTGGAGGCCGCGCTGAGACCGCTGCCGCTGATTGCTGAAGACCTGGGAGTGATTACTCCGGAGGTTGATCGGCTTCGGCAGGAGATCGGGATGCCGGGAATGCGCGTTCTGCAGTTTGGCTTCAGCTCCCGAGCGGCGCACAATCACCTTCCACATCGCTTCGACGCGCAGACGGTGGCCTACACGGGCACGCATGACAACGACACGACTCCTGGCTGGTGGGCGCAGGCGACAGCGGAAGAACGCGCGGCGGCCGAGCACTACATCGGTCCTGTGGGAGACCATGGTGCGTGGGCCGCATGGGGGCTGATACGCGCGCTGAGCGCATCGGTGGCTTCGCTGGTGATTGTGCCGGCGCAGGATGTGCTGGGACTCGGCTCGGAGGCTCGCATGAATACGCCTGCGGTTGCTGCGGGCAACTGGAGTTGGCGCGCGCCGGAGGGTTGCTGGCAATTGCCGGGGATGGCCGGACTGGCGCAGGGATTGGCCGGACTGGCGCTGGTGACTGACCGGGACAACGATCCGCTGGGCGGCGCGGACGGTGGAGACAAGCGGACGAATGCGGAAACAGCAAGCTGAAAATTGCGATACTGAAAGCAGAGAACTCCGACGAGCGCATTTCCGACGAGTGAAGCCAGCAGCCTATGCCCGAGTTTGCCGCACGAGAACAACAACGCGAGAGCATTGACCGATCGAGTGGAGCGCACCTGGCTTCGATCTCGGTCGCCGCTTCGCCGGTTTTCTGGCGGCGATTGCTGGGTTTTGTCGGGCCGGGATTCCTGATCTCGGTCGGCTATATGGATCCGGGCAACTGGGCGACGGACTTGGCCGGCGGCTCGCGCTATGGGTATGCGCTGCTGTTTGCCATCATGCTCTCGAACCTGATGGCGATTCTGCTGCAGAGCCTTTCGCTGCGGCTGGGCATCGTGGCCGAGCGCGATCTGGCGCAGCTTTGCCGCGATCGTTATCCGCGCTGGGCATCGCGCGCTCTGTGGGTGCTGGCGGAGGTGGCGATTGCGGCCTGCGATCTGGCGGAAGTGATCGGGTCGGCGATTGCGCTGCAACTGCTCTTCCATCTACCGCTGCTGGCGGGAGTGCTGATCACCGGTCTGGATGTGCTGCTGATCCTGCTGCTGGAGCGGCGCGGCTTCCGCACGGTGGAGGCGCTGGTGATGGTGCTGATTGGCACGATTGCCGTGTTGTTCACGGTGGAAATCGTCCTGTCGCGCCCGGAGTTTGGCCCGATCCTGCGTAATCTTTTCATCCCGCAAACGGCGCTGGTGACCGATCCGGCGATGCTCTACATTGCGATTGGAATTCTGGGCGCGACGGTGATGCCGCATAACCTGTATCTGCACTCGTGGCTGGCGCAGATGCGCGACTATCCGCGCACGCCGGAAGGGAAGCGCGAGGCAATCTGGTTTGGCAATCTGGACTCCACTGCCGCGCTCACCTTTGCGCTCTTCGTGAATGCGGCGATTCTGGTTCTTGCCGCCGCGGTCTTCCATCGAAGCGGGCACACCGATGTGGCCGAGATTCAGGATGCATATCGGCTGCTGTCGCCGCTGCTGGGCGCTGCGGGCGCAAGCGCGATGTTTGCCGTCGCGCTGCTTGCCTCCGGACAGAATTCGACGCTGACGGGCACGCTGGCTGGGCAGGTGGTCATGGAAGGCTTCCTGGAACTGCGCATGCCGCAATGGCTGCGCAGGCTCGTTACGCGACTGGCGGCGATTGTACCGACGGTAGTTGTGGTCGCGCTCTATGGCGAACACGGTATCTCGCGGCTGCTACTGCTCAGCCAGGTGATCCTGAGCATGCAGCTAAGTTTTGCCGTCATTCCTCTGGTCAGCTTCACGGGCAATCGCACGATCATGGGCAGGTTTGTGAATCCACGTTGGCTGCAGGCACTGGCGTGGTTGGTGGCGGCGGTGATTCTGCTGCTGAATCTGTGGCTGCTGGTGGATTCGATTCGAGGCTGAGCCGCTGCGCTTTACACTCTCCACCTGCACCGCCGACAATGAAGGTGGAATTCAAACCACTCTGGGATACCCATATGCCACTCTCTGGAGAAGCCATCCGCCTGATGAACTACATTGACGATGTTTCCGTTACTCTGCGCCGCATACTCTCTGGTGTGGCGACGCTCGATGACGAGGAGCGCGCGCTGGTCTCGGCGCATCTTTCGCAGGCGCATCCCAGTGCTCAGAATGTTCTGGACGCGCTGAAGGCACGGTAGTCCGAGGTATTTTCCGCATGGACGGGCCGCACTCCGGTGCTGGGCGCCACCTCTGTTTTCAGGATGGATGCATGATTTCGGCAGCTTCAACGACTATTGCCATCATCGGCGCGGGACCGCTGGGCCGCAGTCTGGCTCTGCGCGCCGCTCAGGCGGGCTTTCGCGTGGTGCTGGAAGACGTGATGCCGTCGAATCTGCGCCACGCGCAGGAAGCTCTGCGCGCTTCGCTGGGTGAGTCTCTGGTGGCGAGCGGGAGAGGCGTACAGGGCAACGGGGAGGGTCGTCTTGCGGTCTCTTTCGCATCGACGGTCGAGGAGGCTGTGCGCCAGGCGGAGATTGCCATCGACTGCGTTCCCGACGAGTTGGAGTCGAAGCTGGAGATATTCTGTCTGCTGGACAGGATGGCTCCGCCGCGCACGATCCTGCTGACGCCGACGACGACGCAGTCGATTGCCGATCTGGCCAGTTGCACCTATCGCCCGGAGCGATGCCTGGCGATTGCGCTCAGCGCACAACAACTGGCGGAAGAATCCAGTGGATCCGTGGTTCCGTTACGGCGAACCAGGTTGACGCATCCCGTCGCCGAAGCGCTGGTGGTGGAATTTTGGAATCGGCTGGGCTGCCGGGTCGATATGGAAACGGACTCGTTCGGGATTGCGCAGAGCTGATCCGAAACCGGTTCTATCGTCGGCTTCTCCGGCCAATCGGCTGCCCGTCCGGATCGATTCCAATCGGAACGCCGTACTCATCCAAACCTGCGGCCAGTGGGACCCTGCGCACTTTTTTTCGCGGCTTGCCGAGAGATTCGTCCAGACGGAAGATTCCGGCGGCCATTATGGCCAGCATTGGAATCGCAACCATGATTGCAGTCAGGTCGGATTGGATTTCCATCGGATTCTCCCTTATGGAGCCGCGCGTATCAAGGAGTGTTTCTGCGCGACTACTCCTTGTATCGACTTGTTCTCAGGGAGATTTAGTTACCGAAGTCACTGCATGCAATGCCGACAAGGAATGGCTGGAAGTTGATGGTTGGAAGGGATGGCTCAGGACCAGTAGCCGCGGTCGAGCGTGCGGTACTGGATAGCCTCGGCCAGGTGCGGGACGGCAAGCGACTCTGCGCCTTCGAGATCGGCGATGGTGCGTGCGACTTTCAGGATGCGGTCATGGGCGCGCGCGCTCAGCCCCTGCTGTTGCATGGCGCGCTCCAGCAGGCGCTCGGCGTCCGCGCCCAGCTCGCAGTGGGCGCGGACCTGGCGCGTGGACATCTGGGCGTTTGCGAAGATTTTTTCTTTGGTGCGATAGAAGCGCTCGCGCTGTCGTTCCCGTGCCTTCATCACACGGTCGCGGATTTGCGCTGAGCCTTCGGCGGCCGCACCGCCGCGCAGTTCCTTGTACTGCACGGCGGGTACTTCGATGTGAATGTCGATGCGGTCGAGCAGTGGCCCGGAGACTTTGGAGACGTAGCGCTGGATCATGGGCGGCGTACACATGCACTCGCGAGACTTGTCGTTGAAGTAGCCGCAGGGGCATGGATTCATGGCTGCGGCAAGCATGAAGCGCGCCGGAAAGGTGAGCGACATGCTGGCTCGCGCGATGGTGACGGTATACTCCTCGAGCGGCTGTCGCATGACCTCCAGCACGTTGCGCGGGAACTCCGGGAGTTCGTCGAGGAAGAGCAGTCCATTGTGCGCCAGGGAGACTTCACCGGGGCGCGGAATTGCGCCGCCGCCGATCAGTCCGGCGTCGGAGATGGTGTGGTGCGGAGAGCGAAAGGGCCGCTGCGCGACAAGTCCGGCAGCAGGGTCCAGAACTCCGGCGACGGAATGAATTTTGGTGGTTTCCAGAGCTTCTTCAAAGGTGAGCGGCGTCAGGATCGAGGGGAGCCGTTTGGCCAGCATGGTCTTGCCGGAACCTGGCGGGCCGATCATCAGGATGTTGTGGTCGCCGGCAGCGGCCACCTCCAGCGCGCGCTTGGCGGTCTGCTGGCCGCGTACATCGCTGAAGTCGGCGGAATAGTGTTGCAGTTCGGCGAGCAACGCGCTGGTGGCTACCTCGAAGCGCGGTCGCTGGACTTCGCCAAGGAGCGTGGAGTTGAGCAGGTCGATGACGTCGATGAGGCTTTTGACGGGGTAGACATGGACGCCTTCGACGACTGCTGCCTCCGGTGCGTTGACCGCGGGTACCAGCAGGTTGGCGATGCCGCGCGCGCGGGCAAGAATAGCAATGGAGAGAATGCCTGGCACAGGGCGCAGCGTTCCGTCCAGGCCCAGTTCGCCCACCAGCAGGAATGGGCTTAGATCTTTCAGATGCAGTGCGCCGTAGGCGCAGAGGATACCAATAGCGATGGGCAGGTCAAAGCCCGCGCCTTCCTTTTTCAAATCCGCGGGAGCCAGGTTGATGGTGATGTGCGTGGGCGGGACGAGGAAGCCGGAGTTCTTCATCGCCGAGCGGACACGGTCGCGGCTCTCGCGCACAGCGGCGTCTGGCAGGCCGACGGTGTGGAAGCGATCTTCCTCGGTGACGGTTCCGCTCAGATCAACTTCCACATCGATCAGGTTGGCATCGATGCCATAGACGGCAGCACTCAGGACTTTGGCCAGCATAAGCAGTTACCGGCGAGTGTAGCATCGCGGGCTTCAAGAGGGAGCGACGGTGGGCAGCGGCGCGGGCGTGGACATCTGTTCCGGCATGCGCCAGCGATAGACTCGCCGGGAGTTCTGCCAGAAAAATTTCTCGCGGGCTTCGGCGCCCTTCGTTGCGAAGTACTCCCGCACGATGGCGAAGGTCTCCGAGTAAGGCAGCCACTGGTCGCTGTTGGGCCAGTCGCTGCCGAAGAGGACGTGGTCCTCGTCGAAGACCGAGCAGAGAATATCGAGCGTGGGTCGATAGAAGCCGGGATCGCGCGGCACGTGATGGTGGATGCGGCGGGGAACTTCGGAGAGTTTGGCGTAGACATTGGGGTTCTGACCGAGAGAGGCGAGCCGTCTGCGCCAGAGATCCCGCGCGGATGCACTTTCCAGTTCGACAGCGGCGGGCAGGTGATCGATAACGATGCGCAGCTCCGGAATGCGGTCGGCGATGGCGTCGACGGCCTCCAGCAATTCGATGTCGGGGTTGGCAGTGTCGAGGGCCAATCCGAGAGCGGCGACGGCCTTGAGGTGCGCGAAGACGCCCGGCTTGGCGATGTCGCTGGCCAGATCTCGCTGCCAGAGATTGCCGGTGCGGAGGCCGAGCAGAAGAGGGTAGGCGGCGAGACGGTTGAGCTGTCGAAGGAAATCCGGGGCGCGGAGATCGAGGTTGCCGACAATGCCGACGATCATGGGGTTTTCTTCTGCCACGCGCAGCAGCCAGTCGTTGTCCTCCAGGCGCGGACTGGCTTCGATGGCGATGGCGGCGCAGACGCCATGCGACGCGGCGAGCGCGGCAAAGCGCGCTGGCAGTGCGGGCTGATAGAGAATTGCATCGGTTGGCGCGGGCCAGGGAATACCGCCAGGACGCGCCGGATCGAAGAGGTGAATGTGTGCGTCGAGAACAGGAAACAGGGTGGCCATGGTCGAACCGCGGAGGTAATCCGAACTTTACCCGAAAGTAGGAAATTCTGAAACTCTGGAGCGCTGCCGGGAATGCGGAGACCGGCCCGGCGAGTGGGCGGAAGCCCGAACTCCTCTTCCACAGGGTAGGCTATGAACGACCGCTATTGAAGGAAAGAAGTTTTGACAGGGATGATTTGCAGGCAACGGGCGTTTTTGCGGGAACCGTCTTCTGCAATTCGCGCGTTTTCAATTGCATCATGTATTGTGTTCGGCAGAGGTAGATAAATGAAACGATTTGCTGGATTCTTGCAGTTGGCGGTAGTTGCCTTGCTGGGGGCGGTGACTCTTGCCGCGGGAGCGGATACTCTGACCATAAGGGTCATCAACGGAAAGTTACACGGCAAACTGATCAACCACGACAAAGTGCGGGCGTTTCAGGGAATTCCGTACGCCGCGCCACCGGTTGGCAAATTGCGCTGGAAGCCGCCGCAACCGGCAGCGCACTGGAAGGGCACGCTCGACGCGACGAAGTACGGTCACCATTGCGCGCAGAACCATGTCTTCGACGACATGATCTTTCAGGATTCGACCTCTCCCACCGATACCGGATCGGAGAATTGCCTGACGCTCAACGTTTATACGCCGGCCGATGCGACGCGGAAGTCGAAGCTGCCGGTCATGTTCTGGATTCACGGCGGCGGTTATGCCGGAGGCGGCAGCTCCGAGCCGCGCCACGACGGGGATTTCCTGCCTCTGAAGGGAGTCGTGCTGATCACGATCAACTATCGTCTGGGCGTCTTCGGATTTCTGACGCTGCCCGAGTTGTCCGACGAGCAGGATGGATCGAGCGGTAACTACGGCCTGATGGATATGGTGGCAGCTCTGCGCTGGACGCAGGAAAACATTGCGGAGTTTGGAGGCGATCCGAAGAACGTGACGATCTTCGGTGAGAGCGCGGGAGCGTTTGCCGTGAGCACGCTGATGGCGGTACCCTCGGCGCAGGGGCTCTTTGCCAAGGCGATAGGCGAAAGCGGCGGTGCGTTGTCTGCGGGAACGCTGGCGATGCCAACAGCCGATGCGCAGGGGCTGAAGAACGAAAAGCTGCTGGACGATTTGCATGTGACGACGCTGGAACAGTTGCGGGCGGTGCCGACGGAGGAGATTCTGGCGGTAGTGAAGAAGCAACAGGTGACCCATTATTCACCAGTGGTGGACGGCAGGTTCATCCCGGAGGCGGTGGTGGATACCTATGTGAAAGGCAAGCAGGCGCACGTGCCGCTGCTGGCCGGCTTCAACCGCGACGAAGGCAGCTTTCTGGACAAGGGGATGACGGCGGAAAAGTGGAAAGCGTTCGCGGCCAAGCGGTATCCGGACCAGGAGGAAATTTTCCTGAAACTGTATCCGGCGACCAACGATGCCGTGGCGGAGCGATCCGCGACCGATTACGGCGGGGACGCGTTCATCGCTTTTGCCACCTGGAAGTGGATCGAGTTCGATCGCAAAACCGGGGATTCGCCCGTCTATCGTTACAAGTTCGATCTGGGCGCGCCGCCCAGCAAGTTTCATCCGGATCCCGTGGCCTTTCACTCCGATGACATCGAGTATGTCTTCGGTACCCTAGCGACGCGTCCCGGCGCGGTGTGGCGTCCGGAGGACTGGAAGCTGAGCGACCAGATGATGACCTACTGGACGAACTTTGCCAAGACCGGAAATCCGAACGGCCCCGGCGTTCCGGAGTGGCCCGAGTATGGGGTGGGCGACCCGGTGCAGCATCTGGACAATCCGATCACCTCGCGTCCCGATGAAAACCGTCCGCGTTACGAGTGGTGGCTGCAGCAGGATGAAAACGCGGCAACCAGGCATCCATCCGCCACGAACTGAAAGACGCGATGCGAGAATCACGCCCGGCTTCGGCCGGGCGTTTCGTTTTTGTGGACGAGGGATCCGAAGTTACTGCGGTTTACTCGTGGTCGGCAGCAGGCCTGCGGTCGGGCGTCGTCCGGAGTGAACCCAGGCCAGCAACTCATCCATCGCTGTCAGCGTCTGCTCCCGGGAGATGTTGCAATGCCCGTCGGCTTTGACAAACTGCTGAACAAAAAAATGGCTGCTTCCCATGCGCTGCGCCAGGTCAGCGTACTGGCTGACGGTATCGGGTGGAATCACCGGATCATAAGAAGTATGCAGGGCAAGGAGCGGTCGATCGAGCACTCCGGTCGGGGTATACCAGGTCTTCAGATAATCGAGTGCAGCATTCGATGCCGTGTACCGCTCGACGCCCGCGTTCAGCGCATTGTCGTCCGGGCCGCCGAAGTAGAGCAGATTCGCATTGTTGATCGTCGGCGCGCCGATCTTCTGCTCCAGATCACGCTCAATGTACGCAAGAAAGACCAGCACCCCGGCCATGTCCTCGTCGGTTTTGAAGTGACCCAGTGCCTTGATCTCGGCGTAGCCGGTGGGATTGTCGTGCAGATGTGCCTGCACGTGATGCGCGAGCGCCTGGTCCAGATTCACATTGGTGGGGATGTGCTCCGGTCCGGGAATCAGCCCCGGATAGTAGTAATCGAAGGCTGCCAGCATTGCGCCGCCATGTTCGATGGCCCAGGTGGCAGGCTCCAGCAGGCCGCAGAGCGCCAGCGCGCCGTTGTATCGGCTGGGGTAGCTTTCGATCGTCGCCAGGGTGAGCATGCCGCCCATCGAGTGGCCGGTGACGTAAGACTCCCTGGGCTGGCCGTAGTGCGCGATGAAATAACGGCGCAGAGTCTCGGTTTCGCTCATGGCCTGCTCCACGGCCCATCCGGTCACCGAGTATCCGGACTGGATGACGGCAAATCCGCGTTTTGTGAAGCCGCTGCCCATGGCATTCGGCCGGGCCTTATCGAAGGCAACCGGCGTCTCCGAGTATCCGTGATAATAGACGATCAGTGTCCCGTTCCAGTGGACCGGCATATCAATTCGAAACGGAGCGCCGTCCAGGGTTCCGGTCTCGACATGGACAGCGGCGTCCGCCGGTTGCCCGTGAGCGGTCTGCTGCGGAGCTGAGGCCGTCGCAGGCACTCCCCACGCCAGTGCGATCAGGCACAACAGCGCCCTTAGGCGGATTTTCGATACAGGATTTTTCATGCGATGCTCCCGAACATTGCAGCAGATTGGCCTTGGTGACGGCGTGCAGCGGGCACAAACTTGCCTCACGCCCCATGCTTCGTGCCACACTGGAAGAGTGTCAGCACAAACCATCGTTATCCTCGACTTTGGGTCACAGTATACCCAACTGATTGCGCGGCGCATCCGCGAGTTCAACGTCTTTTCCGTGGTATTGCCTTGTACGGCTCCGCTGGACGAGATTCGCGCGCTTGCGCCGATCGGTCTCATCCTCTCCGGCGGGCCGTCCTCGGTCTATGACGCGGACGCGCCTCCGGCCGATCCGGCTCTGCTGTCTTTTGGAGTGCCGATTCTCGGCATCTGTTACGGCCTGCAATTCATCGTGCATCATCTGGGTGGACGGGTTGCCTCCGCGTCGCGTCGCGAATACGGTCATGCCGAGGTCTCGATTCTGGACCCGGCAGCGCCGCTGTTTGCCGGTGTGCCGACTGCGATTGAGGCCTGGATGAGTCACGGCGATGAAGCGCAGCAGTTGCCGGAGGGTTTCCGTCTGATCGCGCAGACCTCAAATGCGCTGGCGGGCATTGCCAACGACGAGCGCCGCATCTGGGCCGTACAGTTCCATCCGGAGGTGCATCACACGCCGTTGGGCAGCCAGATCCTGCGCAACTTTGTGGTTGGCCTTTGCGCCGCGCAGGCCGACTGGACGCCGACTCGCTTCATCGAATCGACCGTTGCTTCGATCCGCGAAAAAGTCGGTTCAGGCCATGTGCTCTGCGCGCTTTCGGGTGGAGTCGATTCTTCGGTCGCCGCCGTGCTGGTGCATCGAGCCATTGGCAGCCAGCTCACCTGCGTCTTTGTGAACAACGGAGTGCTGCGCAAAAACGAATTCGAGCAGGTCACGCGCAATCTGCGGGAAAAACTGGGCTTGAATCTGGTGCCTGTCGATGCTTCGGAGCGGTTTCTCGACCAACTCTCCGGAGTCACCGATCCGGAGACCAAGCGCAAGATCATCGGGCGCGAGTTCATCACTGTCTTTGAAGCCGAGGCCGAGCGCATTGCGGCGCAGGCGGGCAGAATCGACTGGCTGGTGCAGGGAACGCTTTACCCGGACGTGATCGAGTCGTCCAGCGTGCGCGGTCCGTCGCAGACGATCAAGAGTCATCACAACGTGGGCGGCCTGCCGGAGCGTATGAAGATGAAGCTCATCGAGCCACTGCGCGATCTTTTCAAGGATGAAGTGCGCCGCATTGGCCGCGACCTGGGCATGCCGGAGGAGATTCTCGGTCGACAGCCGTTTCCTGGCCCGGGACTGGCCGTGCGTATCGTGGGCGAGGTGACGCCGGAGCGCGTCGCCATCCTGCAGAATGCCGATGAAATCGTCGTAGGGGAGATCAAGGCTGCCGGGTTGTATTCGCAAATCTGGCAAAGCTTTGCCGTGCTGCTTCCGGTGCGCAGCGTCGGCGTGATGGGCGATCAGCGTACATACGCTTATACCTGCGCCATTCGCGCCGTGCACTCCGAAGACGGCATGACGGCGGACTGGACGCCACTGCCACATGAGCTGCTCAAACGCATCTCCAATCGCATCGTGAACGAAGTGCGCGGCATCAATCGCGTGGTCTACGACATCACCTCCAAGCCGCCCGGCACGATCGAGTGGGAGTAGCGATGGTCCTGCTCAGCCATCCGACCGGGAACGCCAATGTCGCTGCGGTTGCCGAGGCGTTGCAGCAGGAAAATCTTCTGACAGCCTACTTCACCTGCATCCACTGGCGACCAGATGCGGCTTATGCGCGATGGGTTCCGGGCGGAGTGCGCCGGACGCTGGAGCGACGAGCGCGGGTGCGGATTCCGGCAGGAAAAATTCATACCAGACCGGGCAGGGAACTGGTTCGCAACCTGCTGCTCCGTACAGGGGAAAACCGATTCGCTGCGGGCGAGGACAAGCCGTTTTCGATCGACGCTGTTTATCGCGATCTGGACCGACACATCGCGCGGCGCCTGAGCGATTTTCCCGCGGTGCGCGCTGTTTACGCTTACGAAGACGGTGCGCTGGAGCAGTTCCGCGCAGCGAAGCAGCGTGGCCTGCGCTGCATCTACGACCTGCCCATCGGTTACTGGCGCGCCAGCCGCGAGATCGCCGCCGAGGAGGCAGAACGGCGGCCTGAGTGGAAAAACACTCTGCAGGCGCTGGCCGACAGCGATGCCAAGTGCGCGCGCAAGGATGAAGAGCTTGCACTAGCTGACACCGTGCTCGTTCCCAGCAGCTTTGTGCGGCGCACGCTTGATCATTTTCCCGGCGCGCAGAAGCAGGTGATCGTCGCGCCGTTTGGTGTGCCGGCTGCCGCAGCATCTCCGCGTGCGATGACGGACCGCTCAAAACCACTGCGCGTGCTCTTCGTGGGCGGCCTGTCCCAGCGCAAAGGAATCGCCGATCTTTTCGAAGCGGTGGAGAAACTCGGCAGCGCGGTCACGCTTACTGTGATCGGGCGGAAGACAGCAGGGCTTTGCCCTTCTCTCGACGACTGTTGCCGGAGAGTTCGCTGGATTGCTTCACTGCCGCACGCGCAGGTGCTCGAAGAGATGCGCCGACACGATGTCTTCGTCTTCCCGTCCCTCTTTGAGGGGTTGGCGCTGGTGCTTGGTGAGGCCATTTCTCAGGGACTGCCGGTGATTACGACGCCGAACTCGGGCGGGGAAGATATTCTGCGCGATGGGGTGGACAGCTTCTTCGTGCCTATTCGCTCGCCAGAGGCGATTGCTGGACGGCTGCTACTCCTGCACGAGAACCGCAAATGGTTGAAGGCGATGAGCGATGCGGCGCTGGAGCGCGCCGGGGAACTGACCTGGGCTGCGTATCGGCGGCGAGTCGTTGCAGCGGTTCATACGGCTATCGAGAGACCGGTTTCGACGACGTAGAGGGAGGGATTGCGCCGAGTTGAGGTTTCAGAATCGGCGCATTCAGCGGCGCGGTGTCGATGTCGATGCGCGTTCCCTGTGGGAAGGCAATCTCGTGCCCATGCCGCAGCCATGTGGAGCTGATCGAGAGACCCACGGCATAGAATCCGATTCCCGCGGCGAGAGAACGAGATCCGGCGGCGAGGCCAGCGATGCGACCGGCAGCACCGAAGCCGTTGGAGGCAGCGCCGGTCTGTGCAGTCATATTCCCATCCGTGTCCAGCGCATGTCCGGCCAGCAGGCCCATCGCAATGGGCGCAAGCACGCTGCCGTTGCTCTTGCCGGAGACGTTGCCCTCGGCGTCCATGTTCATCTGCTTACCGCCGTTAGCCATTGCGCTGGTGACCGAGCCTTGCACGGTCTGCGTCGCTCCGGCGGGCATCTTCAACTGTTGAAAGCTGAAGCGCAGATGTCCGCTGCGGCCAAAGGATCGAGCGGCTTTGCTGGTGGTTACGCGGCCCAACAGCTCGGCTCCCTGAGGAATCTTTAGCTGGTGCTGCGCATCATAGGTCGGCTCCACGACGCGTGCTTTGATGGCGTCCCCTGCTTTGGACGAGCGGGAACTGATCGGAGTCTCCAGTTCGGCGTGAATCAGCCAGTGCGGTCCGGGATCGGCAGCCGCCGGGGTGGGCTTTTGCGGCTGGGGCTTGCGTTTGGCGCGTTTTTTGTGCGGCTTTTGCGGCGGAGTGAAGACCGTAGGCTGACCGGAAGCCTGCAACTGATGGACGGCCAGCGAGTCGGTCAGGGGGAAGCTCCATGTGGCGCCTGCGTTAATCTGCTCCGGATGGTAGGGGAGCTGCTGATAGAACGCAACTTTCAGCCGGTTGCCCAATCCCGGCGAGGTCAGGAAGTCCTTGGTGGCCGCAGCCCGCTGCCGCAATGCGCTCCATGCTCGCGCAAACAGCGAGTGCCGCTTGTTGGTAGCACTGGCCGCGAGGGAAACCATGGGCAGCCCCGCCTGTGCCGCATCTGCATGAATCGCAACCGCGCCGCCGCTGGTCTCGATCGAGTCGAAGCGTACCATCGGATGATGGATCGGGGTGAAGTCTCCATTGAGTTTTGCCCAGATACGGGCCGATTTGTCCGGTGTCAGAGCTTCCAGGTGCCCCCGCAGCAGTGTGCCCTTCGGCAGCACAAGCGCGTTGTTCACGTAAATGGGCGCCAACAGTTGGCCATCGATGACGGTGCCCTTCTTCATCGGATAAACGCGCGTGGCCGAGACGCTCAGGTAGGTTCCTTTGGCGATGGCTGCCGGCGGCAACGGCTTGACCGGAGGTGCAGCAACGACCGGAGGTGTAGCTACGACCGGAGGTGCCGCGGGTGGATTTGGGCGTTTGTGAAGCGTCTGAGCGCAGGCTACCGCCGCCATTCCTGCCAGAATCAGCGCAGTTCCCCCAGCCTTCCATCCATGGGACATTCTGTTCGACCGCAAGTGACCCCCGCAGAATCGTTTCTCACGGTATCAGACTGCGCGTTTTGAACGAAGAAAGCAAACCTGTCGCAGGATCGGTCGTAGAGCTGCGGATTCGGTCCTCGTACGGGCAGCATTTAGACTGAAAAGGTGACTACCCCTGTCAAAGCTGTGCGCGGCACACGCGACCTGCTGCCGCCGGAAACCGCGCTCTGGAGCCGGATCGAAGCCACGGCGCGCGAGGTCTTCGCGCGATACAACTTCGGCGAGATTCGCACCCCGATCTTCGAGGAGACAACGCTGTTTGCGCGTGGAGTCGGCGAGGAAACCGACATCGTTTCCAAGGAGATGTATACGTGGGAGGATCGCGCTCGCGCACAATCGGAAAAGACGCAAAGCCTGACATTGCGCCCGGAGAACACGGCCGGCGTGGTGCGCGCCTACATCGAGCACAAGCTGGGTGAGACCGGCCAGTTGCAGAAGCTCTTCTACATCGGTCCGCAGTTTCGTCGCGAACGTCCGCAGAAGGGTCGTTACCGGCAGTTTTTTCAGATTGGAGCCGAGGTCATCGGACCGCCGCACGCAGGATCAGAGTCGCCGCTGCGCGATGCCGAGGTGCTGGAGATGCTGGCTTCCCTGCTGGAGGAGCTGGGCATTGAGGGCTGGACACTACGGCTGAACTCCGTCGGTTCGGCCTCGGACCGTCCCGCCTATCTGGCAAAGTTGCGCGAAGCGATTGCTCCGGTGGCGCATAGGATGTGCGCTGACTGCCAGCGCCGCGCGGAGACCAATCCGCTGCGTGTGTTGGACTGCAAGGTCGCCGAAGATCAGGAGATCATCGAGAGCCTGCCGCGCATCGCCGATTCGCTGGATGAAGCCAGCCGCGCGCACTTTGCCGCCGTCTGCGCGGCGCTGGAAGCGGCCCGAGTGCCGTATACGCTCGACCATCGCCTGGTGCGCGGGCTGGATTACTACACGCGCACGACCTTCGAGTTCACGCACGGAGGACTGGGCGCACAGAATGCGCTGCTGGGTGGAGGACGTTACGACGGGCTGAGCGAGGCGATCGGCGGACCCAAGGCTCCCGGCATCGGCTTCGCCATCGGTCAGGATCGGCTGGTGCTCACGCTGCAGGCGCAGGAACAAGAGGAGGCAGAGCGCGCCGATGCCTGGGTTGCTCCGGTGGGCGAAGCGCAGAATCCGGCCTCACTTGCACTGGCCCGCGAGCTACGCCGGGCTGGGCTGCGCGTGGAACTGGGCGACGGCGGTTTTCGCGTTCGCAAGTCGATGGAAGTGGCCGACAGGCAGGCGCGCCGGATCATTCTGCTCGGCGAGGATGAGCTTGCATCGGGCGTGCTCACCGTAAAGGATTTTTCCACGGCAGTACAAACAAAAATTCCGCGTGCAGAGCTTGCTGCGCATCTGCTGGCTGCGCGCGCAGAAGCGAAACAAAAGAAGGAAAAACAGCGTGCTTGATTTTCTTGGAGACCTGAAACGAACCCATCTCTGCGGCGAACTGCGAGCCGCGCATGCGGGCGAGGATGTCCTCCTCATGGGCTGGGTCAATCGTCGCCGTGATCACGGCAATCTCATCTTTCTGGACCTGCGCGACCGCAGCGGCATTGCGCAGATTGTGCTTGATCGCGATCTGACGCCGGAAGGCCATGCGAAAGGCGAAGCGATTCGCCCGGAGTATGTCGTTGCCGCGATGGGCAGGGTGCGTCTGCGCGGTGCGGCGGCCGTCAATCCAAAGATGGCCACCGGCGAAGTCGAGATCGTTGCTTCGCAGCTCTTTGTCTTGAATGACGCGAAACTGGCACCGTTTTCACCCGCCGAGGAAGCCATCGTCAACGAGGAGGTGCGGCTGAAGCATCGCTATGTCGATCTGCGCCGCGCGGAGATGCAGCGCAACTTCTGGCTGCGCCACCGCATCACGCTGGCTATCCGGCAGAGCCTCTCCGATCTTGGCTTTCTGGAGATTGAGACGCCGATTTTGACCAAGTCCACGCCGGAGGGAGCGCGCGATTTTCTGGTTCCCAGCCGCGTTCATCCGGGCGAGTTTTACGCGCTGCCGCAGTCGCCGCAGATCTTCAAGCAGATTTTGATGATCTCCGGCTTCGATCGCTACTTCCAGATTGCACGCTGTTTCCGCGACGAAGACCTGCGCGCCGACCGCCAGCTTGAGTTCACGCAGGTTGATCTGGAGATGAGCTTCCCGCGCGAAGAAGATGTCTTCGCGGTGGTGGAGCAGTTCCTGGCCGCCGGTTTTGCCGCTGCGGGCGTTCGATTGCCCGTCCCGTTTCCGCGTATTCCATGGGATGAGTCGATGCGCCGCTTCGGTGTGGACAAGCCGGATCTACGGCTGCCCGGACTCACTGATATGCGCGCGGCCTTCAGCGATGCGGAGATCGCCGCGCTCCAGCTTGATCCGGACCTGCCCATCGTCGCTCTGCGCATTCCGCGGGTCGGCCAGCTCAGCCGCAAGGAGCGCGAAGACAACCATCCGCTCTTCGACGCCAGAAAAGGTGCGAAGTTCATTGACGACCTGAAGCGGCTGGAAAAGGGATTTCCGCACATCGTCGCTGCTTTGCGGGAGCGGACCGGAGCCTCCGAGGAGGATTTTGTCGTCCTCCTTGCCGGTGACCCTGCGCACCCGATCAAAGCCTCGGATACAAAGATTTCCGGACGGCTTTCAGAGCGGGAAATTGCGGTGTATGCGGCAGCCGGCGCCTTCCGCGTCGAGCTGGCGAAGAAGTACGCCGACCGCCACGGAGCTTTCGCTGTCACGCAGTCGGTGGTTGCCGCGGCAGATCCGCTCAGCGGCTCGCTTACGGACGGCGCACAGGCCTTCCAGCCCATCTGGGTCACGGATTTCCCGATGTTCGAGCACGATGCGGAGACGGGAAAATGGATGCCCGCGCATCATCCTTTCACCTCGCCGCACGATGCCGATATCGACCGGCTCTTCACCGATCCGGCCACGGTGCGCGCGCGCTGCTATGACCTGGCAATGAACGGCCTGGAGCTGGGTTCCGGCTCCATCCGGATTCACCGTCAGGATGTGCAGCGGCAGATATTCGACGCGCTCGGCATCACACCCGAAGAGGCGCGCCTGCGCTTTGGATTCTTCCTCGACGCGCTCGAATACGGCACGCCGCCGCACGGCGGCATCGCGCTGGGTCTGGATCGCATTGCGATGCTGCTTGCCGGGGCGCCCAGCCTGCGCGAAGTAATTGCCTTCCCGAAGACGGCGCGCGCCATCGATGTGATGGTGGATGCGCCGACCCCGGTGAGCGAGCAGCAACTGCGAGAGCTGCATCTGCGTGTGGCGCTGAAAAGCTGAGCGGTCACGCGCAGTCTGTGCGCATGGCTCAGTGAGTGCTGAGCCATGCCTCCAGGTTTGCCTGCTGATTGGCGCGCAGAGTCGTGCAGTCGCCGATTTGATCCGTTGCCCGCGCCAGCGCGTGCGCAGACGAAGGCACCCGATGCGCGGCGAAGAAGCTCGTCACCTGCTGCTGCATTTCTGCGGAGCAGAAGTGCCCGGTGGAGCCGACCATCGATGCGCCGGAGCTTGCAGTCAACTGCGCCAGAACGGCGGAGAATTGATTCTGGATAAACTTCCAGGCCACCGTCTGCGTGCTTCGGTTGATCAACTCGATCTCCAGCATTGAGGCCACATCCTGATTGCGGACGCGACCGGAGACGGAGTATTCGAGGGCGCGGGTTTCGAGCGCGGGATCCTGAAATCGAGCGAGCGCGCGCAGCGAACTGGAACGGATTTGCGGGTTGCCTGAGTTTTCGGCCAAATGCTGCAACCGGTCAAAGAGTTTCCGGTCGCCAAAGCGGGAGGCGATTTCAAGCGCGTTCTGCGCGAGCGTGGGATCCGTGCTGGCGGGGTCGGCGAGATTCTGCGCGGTAATCTGTTTTGCTTCGGCGATGAGAGATTTGTCTTCGCCTGTTCCGGCGACGAAACGCAGCAACTCGGCGCGAAGCTCGCGCGTCTCAGGCGAGTCAGCTTTCGAGGGTGCGCCGAGGCGTTGATACGCTGGCCCATAGACACGGCGTATCCATGCAGAGAGCTGCGAGCGGTCGGAGTCCGTGGCCGCCACGCGCTCGGCGATGGCATTCACATCCTCGATCACCGTACGCACGACCTCAGAGTTGCTGTCGTCGGCCATGCGCGCGGCAAGATTGAGAAAGTCGCCGACCTTTGCCTCGTTCGCCTGTGCCAGCGCCCAGGAGTCGCCCAGCAGGCTGATGCGCTCCTCCGGCGTCAGAGTGGATTCGGCCTCTGTGGCCAGCGTATGCAGTGTTGCCGCAGCGTACTGCGTACGATAGTAGCCCTTCCCGCCGGCATTCAGGAAGCTGTCGTGGGTGGCCGCCAGCCTCTGCTGCGGCTGGTCAAGGAGCTGGCAGTTCTGCCCGTTTCCGTCAGCCACGCACACCGGGATTTCCCAGGTCTGCGGCTTTGCCGTAACACCTGGATTCAGGAAAAATCGCTGCTGCGTGACGGCGACCGCGCCGTTAACCGCATCGCTCACCTTCACGATCGGCACGCCGGGCTGCACAACAAAGCTGGCCATGATCCGGTCAATCGGCTTATGGCTCGCGGCCGTCTGCGCATTCCAGAAGTCCTCTGCCGTCGCGTTGCCGTAAAGGTGCGCCGCCAGATAGTTGTGCACTCCCTGGCGGAAGACCTCTTTGCCTTCGTAGTTCTCCATCATCAGCAGCACTGCCCCGGCCTTGCCGTAGCTGATGCCGTCGAACATTTCGTTGATCTCGTCCGGTGTGTTGGCCTCCGCGCGAATCGTGCGCGTCACGCGGCGCGCGTCCAGGTTCAGCGTCGTCTGCGTATTCGCGGCGACCGACTGGCTGATCTTCCACTCCGGCTTCCATGCCTCCACAGGCTTGTTCTCCATCCACGTGGCAAAGCCTTCGTTCAGCCAGATGTTATTCCACCACTCCATCGTCACCATGTCGCCAAACCACTGATGCGCCATCTCGTGCGCCACCACGGAGGCCACGCGCTTCAGCGCGTCCACGGAGGCGTGCTGCTCATCCACCAGCAGGTCGGTTTCGCGATAGGTGATCGCTCCGAAATTCTCCATCGCGCCGGCTTCAAAGTCCGGCAGCGCGATCATGTCCAGCTTGGGCATCGGATAGCGAATGCCGAAGTAGGTGTTGTAGTAATGCAGCACAAACTCAGCGGCCTTCAGAGCAAAGCGTCCATACTGTACCTGGTCCGGAGTGGCGCAGGCGCGGATTGGCACGCCATCGCTGGACCCGGAAACGCACTGGAAGTCCCCCACTAGAAACGCCACCAGATAGGTGGACATGCGTGGCGTCACGGCGAAGTGCAGCGCGTGCCTGGCGCCGCTATCCACCGGTGTGTCGCTCACGATGTTGGTGTTGGAGATGGCCGTATCGCCTTTGTCCACTACCAGCGTCACGTCAAAGGTGGCCTTCATCGCCGGCTCATCAAAACAAGGGAAAGCGCGTCGGGCGTCGGTGGACTCAAACTGTGTGACGGCGTAGTTGCGACGGGCGGTTTTGGAAAGATAAAAACCGCGTAGTTCCCCGTTCAGCGTACCGGTGAAGGCAATGTGCAGCCGGTGTTCCCCGGCGCTGATTGTGCGGGGAAAGTGCAGCGTGGCCTGTTGTTCCCCTTCATCCAGCGTCACGCTGCCAGTCAACTTCTGGCCGTTGTCGTCGATGCTCACTTTGCCGAATTGAATCTCAATTGCATTCAGCGTGATGGAATCGCTCGGCGTCGCCAGCTTGACTGCGATGGTCTCGCTGCCGGTATAGACGGCTTTCTGCAGATCGGGTGTCAGGCGCAGTGTATAGTGCAGCGGCGTGACCGTCTTTGGCAGGCGCTGCGCGCGCGCCGTCATGGTGCAGCCGAGCGAGAGGGCCGCGATGGCCAATATGAGTGTGTTCCTCCGCCAGCTCTGCCAGCGGCAATTCATCCAGTTCCGTTGCATGAAATCTCCTCGTGGTGACAGCCAAGTTACTGCAAATGCGGGCGCGTGATTGCGGATGCATTCGACGCCGCGCTTCATGTTCCTTCGCAAGCATCTTTACACGTAGGGGCCATCGACTGCACCCTCTGCAAACTCGCATCGCGTTGCTCGCAGATACGGTTCTGAAGTTGCACAGGATGCGACTGTGCGTCGGCCTGTCGCCTCTGCTACGCTGAGTCGTTACGCATCTGCAACCGGAGCCATATCCTGATGATCCAAACCACATCCATGCCACATGCTGCCCCGCTCACTGTCCTCAGCGAGGAAGAACAGCTTTTACAAAGTACCGTTCGACGCTTTGCAGCGGAGACCGTTGCTCCGCTGGTGCGCCCGATGGAGGAAGCAGCGCAGTACGCTCCTGGGCTAATCGACAAACTGGCCGAACTGGGACTGCTGGCCATCGAAGTTCCGGAACGCCATGGCGGCGCGGGCGGCAGTTTTTTTGAATCAATTCTTGCCGTGGAGACGTTGGCCGAGGTCGATCCCGCGGTGGCGCTCATCGTTGATATTCAGAACACGTTGAGCGTGAATGCACTGCTGCGCTGGGGCACCCCGGCGCAGCACGAGCGATGGCTGCCGCAGCTTGCGGCGGGAATGCTCTGCTCGTATGCGCTCAGCGAGGCCGGGTCAGGCTCCGATGCTTTCGCTCTGGAGTCGCGCGCCGAGCGCACGGCTGGTGGATATCGGCTGCGCGGACGCAAGCTGTGGATAAGCAATGCGCGCGAAGCCGGATTGTTTCTGGTCTTTGCCAATCTGGATCCCTCCCCGGGCTATCGCGGCATCACAGCGTTTTTAGTTCCGCCGGGAAC
>JAJZCP010000070.1 GCA_021846065.1 Acidobacteriota bacterium | reverse complement strand
GCCAGTTTGCGGATGGCGGCATCATCCGGCAACTCGCCGTCCATAAAGGCGAAGGTCAACTTATCCAGCAGCTCATCATAGCCAGGAACTTCCGGCGTAATCCGCATCTCCTGCAGCAACGCGTTGGGTATTTTTTGACGCGCCTCCGGCCACTTGGCGAAGAAGCTCTCGAAGCGGTTCTGCACGGCAGTGCTTTTTGTGGTGAAGAACAGCCAGAGCACGGCCTCTGGCTTCAGGGCGTGCAGCAACTTCCAGAGCTGTGACGGTTTCGCCGCTTCCTTGGAGGTAATCTGCTGCAGAACGTCCTTCGCCTCGTTGTCCAGACCCTCCGACTCCGCAATCAGATCGTTGCGGACGAAGGCCTTCTTCAGCGTGCTTAACTGGGCCGGCGTCAGCCTGGCGGTTAGCAGGCGGAACTGCGCTGCGGACGGGTCGGGATGCAACCCGGCCATCAGCAACTGCACAAGCCGCTCGTGCAGCTTTTCAATGCCAGCCAGATCGGCAGACTTGCTGTTCCACACGGGGGAGAGCTGTTCCATCCAGCCTTCCGCCTCCAGCGCCCGCATCACGGGCAGCGGATCTTCCTCGTAGGCGATCTCTTCCATCTCATACCCGCGCTGGGCTGCGGAGACGGCGCTGAAGACGCCCTCAGCCTTGGCATTTTCATAGCGGGTCTTGGTGCGCTCCTCCAGCTCCCAGCCGGTACGCGTGGACAGGCGGATGGCCCGCACCATGCGAATGGGATCTTCCAGGAAGCCGTAGTTGCTGGCCAGGCGGAGCTGACGCGCGTGAATGTCGGCCGCTCCATTGAGCGGATCGAGGAGCAATCCCCACGAGCCTTCGTTCAGCGAGAGCGCCATTGCATTCGCCGTAAAGTCGCGCCGATGCAAATCGGCCAGGATGGTGGCCGGCCGATACTCCGGCTTGCCTGGCTTGGGAAACGACTCGGTGCGGGCCGCAGAGACTTCCACCCGCGCCTGGCGGCCATAGCGCAGATAGACGGTCTGGGAGGGCTCGTGTTGGCCGGTAATCGTGAAGCCGGCCTTCTCCAGCTCTTTGCGGAACTTGAGCGGGTTGGCGCCGACCGTAATGTCCAGGTCGCGCACGGAGGCCCCGCTGATAATGTCGCGGACCGCTCCGCCCGCCAGAAACACCGTTGTCCCTTTGGCGCGGGCCAGTTCCGTAATTGCGTTGAGCGCCTGCTTCTGCACCGGCGTCAGCTTGGATTCAAGCAGTTGGATATAATCAGGCATGCCCTGCTGCCCCTCTGTTTAACGGCCGCGGCAGGCGGTCGCTAAGCTCCCTGTTTTCATTAAGATGTGAGCCGTGTTGCCGGGCACACAAAGCCCAATGATATCACATCGGCGGATACATCTGCCGCCGCTTCGTTCCGCTCACGCGTCCGTGCGACAATCCTGGCTGACACCCTGGGCAATCTTCTCTGGAGCCGCCTCTGCAGCCACCACCCATACAATCCGGATCGGGCCGGAAAAAAGTCCTGGTCCGCAAATTCAGCCGGGATGTACAGTCGGGCTATGCCTCGCCCTCCAACTTTGCCCGCAATGGACTGCTGGAGCTGATCGATCAGAGCGGTAAAGTGCTCACGCTCCAAACCGGGGACGTGAAGATGCTCTGTTTTGTTCGGGAGTTCCTGCAGGGGGACGATCCCGAGCGCCTGGCGCGGCGCGTCTTCGCCGGACGGCCCCGCAGTCCGGGGCTGTGGCTGCGCCTCCGCTTCCGCGATGGCGACGAGATGGAAGGACTGGCCAGCAATGATGCGTCCCTGCTGGATCCGGAGGGCATCCAGTTCACGCCGCCGGATTTGCGTTCCAATACGCAGCGCATCTTTGTGCCACGATCGGCGCTTACAACGTTTGAAGTTCTGGCGGTGATCCGGCCGTCCGCTCCGCGCAAAAAGGCAGAGCAACAGGAAGGCCTGTTTTCAGAATGAGCAGCACGCCGGCCTTATCTCCCGAGCCCAGCGCAGCGGGCGGCAAGCTACGAATCCTTCAGGCGTTGCGGGCAGCGGCCGCGCTGCTGGTGCTGTGGACCCACTCGATCGACGCTTCCCTTTCACAATCCCGATCTATCCAGGGAGACATTCCTCACCTCGCCGGGTTTGGAGCCTGTGGCCTCGATCTGTTTTTTGTCATCAGCGGCTTCATCGTCTCGCTGGTGGCTTCCCGTACAGCCCTCCGGCAAAGCGAGTCTCCCCTGCGCTTTCTTTCGCGCCGCTTCACGCGCATTTATCCCATCTATTGGATTTTGACGGGCGTCGTCATTCTACTGGCGGAAACTGGACGGCACCCCATCGATTGGACGTCTGTCGCGTGGCTGCCAACAATACTTCTGTTTCCCTCGCCACACTTTCCCGCTCCATCGCCGGTGCTGTCGCTGGGCTGGAGTCTGGTCTTTGAGATGTACTTCTACGTCATCCTGACCTTCTGGATGTGGCGCACCCCGCGAACCCTGGTGCGCAACACCGTGCTGACGCTGGCGGCCATGGTCGCCTTCGGCGCGCTGGTGAACTTCCGCCGTCCGCTGCTCATCATCTGGGCCAACCCCATCCTGATTGAATTCCTGCTGGGCTGTATGATCGGGGAGCTTTATGCGCGGCGCGCGGGTGCGGGAACCGAGCGGCGCGCGGTCGTGCTGGGACGATTCACTCTGGCCCTTGGCATCGCCGGTCTTCTCACCACGCTGATCACCGGATACGGCGCGATCAATTATCAGGGAATGGTGCTCAATGGCTCCAGCAGTTGGCTGCGGGTGGCGCTATGGGGCGTTCCTTCGGCGCTGATTGTTCTGGGCAGCCTGCTTTGGCAACCCGCTATGCGATCTTTGCCGGCGGCGCTGACAGTGTTCCTGGGGGACGCATCGTATTCGATCTATCTGTGCACTGTGCCCGCGCGCAGCGTTGCGGAGCACTTCTGGCGGTATCTGGACCGCTGGGGCGGCGACGTCGCGATTCTTCTGTGCCTGCTGCTATGCGCGGGCTCCGGCGTTCTCTTCTATCTGGCCGTGGAGCGCCCGCTGATGCGCTATTTCCACAACTGGTACAAGGCGCCGGATGTGCGCGCGCGGTCCTGAATATTCGGCGGGTTACGATCCCATCCACAGAGCTTCCTTTTTCGTTCTTTTCTTGTAACACCCGCGCTCGTAAATGGGTCTAATAGCTGTGTCTGCATGTCACGAAAGTGGGATCAGGAGAACCACATGAAAAGAATCGACATTCCAAAAATTCCCAGTTCTGAGATTACGCCGCAATCCGCTTACATGAACCGGCGCGCATTTATGGCAGGCGCCGCGGGCGCAGCGGCCCTGGCGACGCCATTCCTGCGGCACATGGCCCACCCGCAAGCCGTGGAAGCAGACACGCAGAAACTCGCGACCGTTCCCAGTAAGTACTCTTCGACCGGCCTGCAGCTCACCTCTTTCAACGACATCACAACCTACAACAATTTCTACGAGTTTGGCGTCGAGAAGAGCGACCCGTCGCATAACGCCTGGCGCCTGAAGACGCGCCCGTGGACGGTGAAAGTGAGCGGGCTGGTGAAGAAACCCAAAACGTTCGACATCGATACGTTGTTGAAGCTGCAGCCGATGGAAGAGCGCGTCTACCGGCACCGTTGCGTGGAAGCGTGGAGCATGGTGATTCCGTGGGCGGGCTATTCTCTCTCGGAGTTCATCAAGCAGTGTGAGCCGCTGGGTTCGGCGAAGTACGTTCAGTTTCTTTCGCTCGACAATCCCCAGGAAGAGCCTTGGATCCGCCAGGTCGATCTCCATTGGCCGTACTCAGAAGGCCTGCGTATGGACGAGGCCATGAATCCGCTGGCCCTGCTGACCTTCGGACTGTACGGCCAGGTGCTGCCGAACCAGGATGGAGCGCCCATTCGGATGGTGCTGCCGTGGAAGTACGGCTTCAAATCCGCGAAGTCTCTGGTCGAAGTCAAATTCGTTAAGAATCAGCCGCGCACAACCTGGAATGAGTCCGCGCCCAACGAATATGGCTTCTACTCGAACGTGAACCCCAACGTCGATCATCCCCGCTGGAGCCAGAAGTACGAGCGCGTCATCGGCGCTCCATTCTGGAAGGCGCGGCAGCCTACGTTGATGTTCAACGGATACGGCGACCAGGTAGCGTATCTCTACAAAGGGATGGATTTGCGCAAGGACTTTTGACCGCCGCATGACAAATCGCTCGATCGTCACGCTGAAATGGTTTGTGTTCCCCGCGTGCCTCATACCGCTGGGGCATCTGGTCTATCGCGGCTTCACCAATGCGCTGGGGCCGGATCCGGTAGCGACCATCACGCACCGGACTGGCTTCTGGACGCTTTACTTTCTGCTCATCTCGCTGGCGATTACTCCCGTGCGCTGTCTGAGCGCTCGCCTGGGCTGGCTGATCCGCTTTCGGCGAATGCTTGGCCTGTTTGCGTTTTTCTACGCATGCCTGCACCTGCTCACCTGGGTGTGGCTCTACTCCGGCTTCAGCGTGCAGGCCATGATTCAGGATCTCTCCAAACGCCCGTACATTATGGCGGGCATGGCGGGCTGGCTCTGTCTGCTGATTCTGGCCGTCACTTCGCCCATGTTTGTCCTGCGCAAGCTCGGGGGCAAACGCTGGCAGCGCATCCATCGGCTGGCCTATGTGGCAGCCATCGCCGGCGTCATCCATTACTGGTGGATTGTGAAGTCCGGCGTGCTGACGCCGTGGCGCGTAACCGCGGTGCTGACGATACTGTTTTTAGCGCGAATCGTGTGGACCATCCGGGAGCAGCGCCGCCGGAAGCTTCGGACCGCCGTCGCGGCCTGAATCTACCGCTGCGTTCGCTTGCTGTCATTCCTGCAGGGAATCCGCTTTTCTGCCGTTTCTACGCCATCTCCATCACTGGTTCCCCGCGTGCCGCCATCATCCGCCGTACCGGCTCAAAAGACATGCGGTGCAGCGGCGAAGGCCCATGGTCCAGGAGAGCCCGAAGATGCTCCGGCGTGCCATAACCCTTATGCGACGCCAGGCCGTACTGAGGAAATTCTTCGTGATATCGGCACATCCACGCATCGCGATAGACCTTCGCCAGAATCGAAGCGGCGGCGATTGAGATGCTGACCGAATCTCCATAGACGATCGCCTGCTGCCTGCACGGAATATCCAACGTCTCGGCATCGATCAGCAGATGATCCGGCGCAGGACTTAGCGCCGCGATTGCGGCCAGCATGGCGCGGTGCGAGGCGCGCCGGATATTGATCGCGTCGATGGTCGCCACATCCGCATGACCGATCCCGACAGCTACAGCCCGCTTGCGGATGACAACCTCCAGCCGCAGCCGATCCTCTGGCTCAAGTTGCTTGGAGTCGCGCACCCCGCGGATGCGCGTATCGGGCGGCAGAATGACAGCCGCAGCTACCACTGGGCCAAACAAAGCACCCCGGCCCACCTCGTCCACCCCGGCCACGAAGAGCGCACCCTGCTGATAGGCCAGCCGCTCATGCTTGTTGCCGCACGCTAACGCCCGTAGCATACGCATCTTGCGCGTCTGCGCCGACAGCCCTTCGGGATCTTCTTCTTTCCGGCGTTTCTGGGGCATCTGCCCAGCAGTTTAACGCGAAGGCGCTTGTGCAGAACCGGACGAAAGCGCGGCACCACCGCTCAACATGCGGGTGCCGTGGCCGATTTTTTCTCCGAGCCGCAAAACTTTGCTTTACGATGTGCGAGAGTTCACCGGAGGGTGTGTTGCTCGATACGGCGCAGAATTTCTATCTAATTGTCCTTTGGGTTTCGCTCTCCGTCATTTGGCTGGTGGTGTTGAACCACATATGGCCACCGAGCCGGCGGCGCGCCCACAATGACGTGATCGGCTGGCAGATCTCAATTCTGGGCACGATCTATGCGGTCATGGTGGGCTTCATGCTATACGCGGTCTGGGCCAACTTCCAGACGGCGGAAGCCAACGCAAACGCCGAAGCCAACGCAGCCGTGGATCTCTACCGCACCGCCGACGGCCTGCCCGCCGCACAGCGCACGGTGATCCAGCAGGCAGTGCTGCAGTACGTCCAGGCCGTGATCAATGTTGAGTGGGCCACTATGAACCATGAGGGAGTTCCTCATGCGGCGCAGCCTTATATTCAGACCATGTGGCGGCAGATGACGGGCTCCTACGTCGTCAACTCCACGCAGGAAGTGAGTCTGAATCAGGCGATGAGCGAGCTGAACTCCATGACGGAACACCGGCGGCTGCGCGTGCTCGAGAGCGAAACGGCGATGCCGACGATTTTGTGGACGGTGCTGGTGATCGGCGGCATCATCACCATTGCTTCCTGCTGCATGATCGGAAGCGACAACCATCCCTTGCATGGAATTTTGATCCTTGCCTGCAGCCTCTTGATCTCCCTGGCCCTGGTCGCGATCGGAGACATCGACCGTCCCTTTCAAGGTTCCGTGCATGTCAGCAGCCGCGCCTTTTTGCGCGCGCAACAAACCATGCGCGAACCGCTTCAGTGATACCCAGCCTGTTACCAATCGCTACCTGGCGGCAGCGCGCAGTGCCTCAGCCAGAGCGTCGGGCGTAAACATTGGAGGCTGGCAGCTCCGCCCACTGCACACCACAGCGAAGCTTCTTCCAGAAGCCAAGTCCGGCAGATGTGGCAAGGTCTCCGCTAGTAACGGCGGCAATTCACGACGCGCAATCTGCGCTGCGGTCAGCCGCACAATCGTTCGAGGCACCAGGAACGGCCGCTCGGCAGCGCGCTCCAGTGCGGCCGCCGCCGCATCCTCCCCGACAATGCAGATTTGCGTGGGCGGCTCGAGATAACGACGCAGTGCCAGCCCGTAGGCGCCGGCGTACAGGCCGAACTGTCCCGCGACCCCGGCAAACGACTGCAGCGCGGCCGCCGCGGCCTGCTCAAAATCCTCGCGACCATTCAGCGCCGCCACGCGAAGCAGCAGCATGGCAGCCAGTGAATTTCCGGCGGGCGTCGGCGAGTCCTGCAACGGCTTGCGGCGTGCAGCGAGCACGCTGAGCGCATCGTCTGCGCGAGGCGTATCGAAAAAGCCGCCGTTCGCTTCATCGCGGAACCGCGTCACCAGCACCTGCGCAATCTGCTCCGCTGTCTGGTAGTACGGCAACGATCCCGTCGCGCCCCAGGCATCCAGGCACGCCAGGCCGGTCGCCGCATAATCGTCCAGCATGCCCGGGATGCGCTCGGCCGCGGTCTGCCCGTCGCCGTACGCAATCACGCGGCTGAGTGTGCTGCTCGGCGCATCCCACACGCTGGCCAGCAGCCGGTCGAGCGAGCGCAGTGCAAACGTCTTCGCCTCCGGCATATCGAGCACCGGCGCAGCCTCGAGATACGCGGAGATGGCC
>JAJZCP010000069.1 GCA_021846065.1 Acidobacteriota bacterium | reverse complement strand
CGTTGCGGCGCACAATGGAGGTTGCCTCCTGGCGGCGCGCCAGATCGAGCTTGGACTGCTGAAACTTCGGATGGAGCAGCAGATCCTCAGCCATGCCGAAAACCTGATCGAAATCCTGCGTAAAGCTGGTCCAGGTCAACGTCGTGTCATCGTCACCGCTGTCCGTCTCGATTTTGGCGGCCTTCAGCTCCAGAGTCGTATCCATCTGGTCGCCGGACATGGTGGTGCTTCCACTGGTGCGCCACGCCTGGCCATACATGTCCAGCATGCCGGTCTTCTGGGCCGGCTCGTCCCTTGACCCTCCGCGGATAATCACGAAGCCGCTGATAAACGGCAATTCATGATCTTCTTGCAGAAAGATCGTCATGCCGTTCGCCAGCACAATTTTTGTTGGTTGCTTGGGATGAAACGCAGGCAGCGGCGGAATGGGAACCGACTTCCAGTTGGTCCATGGCGCCGGCGAGCCAGGCATCGGCGGCCCGGGAACGGTGTTCTGCGCGGCAGCCCATCCGGACAGTGCGGCGATTGAGAGAAGGCAGACAAGGGCGCGGCGCATTAGAGACCTCCCTTGCTGGCAGGCTGTACGGGCTGACGCTTTGTATCCGGCGCAGGGACAGGCGGCTTCGACGGGGTGAAGTCGATCGATGCGGAGGTCCGGTTGCTGGCGGTGAAGACCTTGTTGGCGACGCGGCGAATGTCGGCCGGCGTCACTGCGTCAATCTTTGCCAGTTGGTTGAACAGCATGTGCCAGTCGCCATAACGCAACTGGTAGGTCCCCAGCTCCTCCGCCAGCCCTTGATTGTTATCCAGGCTGCGCAGAATGTTGGCGCGGGCCCGAGTTTTGAACATGGCCAGCTCATTGGGAGTGACATCGGTCGTCTTCAATTTGTCGATCTCTTTGTGGATGGCTGCCCGCATCTCTGCTGGCGTGTGGCCGGGAACGGGCACCGCATAGAACGCAAACAGACTGGGATATTTGTTTCCCGGAAATCCGCTGAACCCTTCGGCGTCAGCGGCGATGTGCTGATCGCGCACCAGGCTGCGGTAGAGAATCGACGTTCGGCCGTTGGACATGATGTCCCCGATGGCGTCGTACACTGCGTCATCTTTATCGAGATAATCCGGCCGGTGGTAGCCCTCAATGTAGAACGGCTGCACGGGTTCGTTTAGTTTTACGATGCGTTCGGAGTGTTGCGGCGGCTCAACCGTGGCAAGCGGCAGCGGATGCGGCCCCGCAGGAATGCTGCCAAAATACTTTTCAAGCATGGGCAATGCGTTGGTCGCAGAGACATCGCCCACCACCGTCACAACGATGTTCGATGGCACGTAGTACTTCTTGTGGAACGCGTCGGCCTCGGTGGCGGAGAGTTGACTGACGTCCGACATCCAGCCCACGCCGGGGTTGCGGTAGGGGTGCGCGATGTACGCCGCCGCCAGAAACTGCTCGATCATGTAGCCGATGGGGTCGGAGTCAACGCGCATGCGCCGCTCCTCCATCACCACGCTGCGCTCCTTGTAAAACTCGCGGGGCACTGGGTTGGCGATGCGATCGCTCTCCATGTACGCCCACAGCTGCAGCCGGTTCGCAGGCATGCTCCAGTAATACTGCGTGTCATCGGGCCCGGTTTCAGCATTCAGACCTACAGCGCCGTTCAGCTCTGCAATCTGCGTGAACTGGTTCGAGATCACATATTTTTCCGCCGCCTTGGTGGCCGCTTCAAATTGCGACTTCAGGTCCGCCAGCTTCTGCGGGTTCCGCCCGACGCGCTTGCGGTATTCGGCGTCATAGGCGGCATAGGTCTGCTCCACCTTCGCCAGGGCAATTTTTTCTGCGGGATAATCGGTTGTGCCGATATCCTTGGTGCCTTTGAACGCCAGATGCTCAAACATGTGCGCCAGTCCGGTTTCGGCCGTCGGATCCTGCACGCTGCCTGCGTTCACAATGGTGAAGTAGCTGAAGACCGGCGCTTCCGGGCGGTCGCAGATCACCAGCGTCAAGCCATTGGGCAAATGCTTTACGGTGACGCGCTTATCAAAGGCCTGTTCAATGCTGGTGAATTGCTGTTGCTGCCCATGCGCCGGCCACGATGGAGCCGTAAGCAGCAGCAGGACGGTGGCGCAGACGAGCGAGTTAAAACGCATCGTTAGAGGTTCCTCCACGGCGTGCAACGTATCGCGTTCAGTGTCGCACCCGGGCATGGGTTGGGCCAAGCGGCCGCCACGCAGCGGCGCTACAATCGAAGGTTCCCATGAACCTTGAAGCCATTCAGTCCGCACTCCGTGACGCCGGCATCGAAGGCTGGCTGTTCACCGATCATCATCATCGCGATCCCATCGCCTACCGCGTCCTTGGACTCAGCGAATCGCTGCATGTCACCCGGCGGTGGTTTTACTTTGTGCCCGCAACGGGAGCGCCGCGCAAGCTGGTCCATCGCATTGAGCAGGGGCGTCTCGATCCGCTGCCCGGCAGCAAAGCCGTGTATTCCACCTGGCAGGAGATGGAGTCTGGACTGGCGCGTCTGCTGGAAGGCGCGAGTCGCATTGCCATGCAATATTCCCCGCGCAACGCCATCATGTACGTTTCGCTGGTCGATGGCGGCATGATCGAGCTGATCCGCGAGTTGGGGAAGCAGATCGTCAGCTCCGCCGATCTGGTCAGCCACTTTGAAGCGGTTCTCAACGCCGACCAGGTCGCCAGTCATTATGAGGCGCAGCGGGCCATCGACGCGATTCTGGAAGAGGGATTTCGCGAGATGGGCCGTCGTGTCCGCGCCAGCGGCACGACAGAGTTTGCCATGGTGCAGTGGCTGCGGGAGGCGATGCGCCGCGAGAATATGGTCTGGGACAATGGCCCCAACGTCTCCGTGAACGCGAATACTTCCGATTCGCACTATGACCCGACGGAGCAGCATACGGCGCCTATCCGTGAGGGCGATTTTGTTCTGATCGATATCTGGGGCCGCAAAGACCGGCCGGGAACTGTGTTTTACGACATTACCTGGACCGGCGTGGTGGGCCGTGCACCCAGCGCGCGGGAGCAGGAGGTTTTCAGCACCGTCGTGGCGGCCCGCGACGCTGCCATCCGCCGCGTTGAGCAGGCCTTTGCGGCGAACCAGCCGATCGCCGGCTGGCAGGCCGATGACGCTGCCCGGCAGGTCATCCGCGACGCCGGTTTCGGCGAATACTTTACACATCGGACCGGGCACAACATTGCCGCGGAAATCCACGGAAACGGCGCACATCTCGACAACTTTGAAACCCATGACGAGCGGCTATTGCTGCCGAACACCTGCTTTTCTGTCGAGCCGGGAATCTATCTGCCGGAGTTTGGCGTGCGCAGCGAGATCGACATGATGACGAAGCCGGGCGAAGCGCGCGTTACCGGGCGAATCCAGCGGGAGCTGGTCCGTATCTGACGCCGCCAGCGTCAGAGCACGCCGCTCACAACTGATATATTCGGGAAGAATGCAGAGCGCAAAGACCGCCGTCAAAACGAACGCCGTCGAGCCCAAAGCAGGCTCCAGCAGCTACGCCGCGGGCGTGGTGCTGCTCGCAGGCTGGCTGGTGCCGGGCCTGGGACATCTACTGCAAGGCTTCTGGATCCGCGCCGTTCTTCTGTTTACGTCCATCGTCTGCATGTTTTCGCTGGGGCTCGCCATGCATGGCAAGCTCTACGCTCCGAGCGGCGATCTCTTCAGTCTGAATATGCTCGGCTTTCTGGGAGATATCGGCAGCGGCGGCCTGTATTTTCTCAGCTCCCTGGCCGGATGGGGGCAGACCGTGGTTCAGGTGATTACGGCAGACTACGGCACAAAATTTATGGTGGTCGCGGGATTGCTGAACGTCATTGCCGCCGTCGATGCGCATAGCCTCAAGACCGGACGCAAGCGGTCCTCCTGAGGCGCGCGAAAAAGCGCCCACTGTTATTGAACGCCATCTGGGAGAGTTGATGTTTACGCCGTCACACTTCACCGCCGTGCTGCTGTTCGCGCTGTTCGCCTCCACCGTGTTCGGCATTACGCAGCGCGCGGACCGGCGGCACATGATCCGCTATGGTTTGTACTGCTTCTGCTGGTTCACGGGAGGCACCATCATCGCCAGCTGGATCATGTGGCTGATCCATCACTAACCGCAGCAGCCGTCGCCCCGCCTCAGCGCCAGTGACTCTCCCACAGCATTGCATCGAAGCGATGCCGCGCCCGAAAGCCGGCGTGTTCGTAGACTGAAATCGCTGTGCGGTTCTCTTCCGTTACCGTCAGCGAGACCGCATCGCAGCCGGCGCGAACCAGCGACGTGGCGCACAGTCCCAGGAGGCGTTCGCCAATGCCGTGATGCTGCATCTCCGGCAGCACGCAAATCTGCGTAATGTGCCCCATCGTGCTGCTGACGCGCGAACACAGCAGCAGTCCCAGCAGCCGCTGCTGGCCGGGAACCTGAAGCGCCCAGGAGCAGGATTCCTCAAAATGTCCGCAGCCGGGAAAACGCACAATGTTGTGGAGAAACCGCTGCGCGCCCGCAACCGAAACATACTGGTCATTGATCTGGCTGTCGATGTGGCCGGCGTAGGCAGCAGTAATCAAGTGCGGCGCAATTTCGATATCGGAGGCCAGCCATGGCCGGAAGCGCGCTCCCTGCGGAAACTCCGCGACCGCGCTGCCTGGATCGCTTGTAGTGTCGGATGCAGCGCGAATCTCTTTCTCCAGAAATAGCCGTGGATAGAGCCGGAAGCCGGCCCGTTCGAACGGCCGGTGATGCACGTTGTGCCGGTGCAGCAGCAGTTGCGCTTCAATCCGGGTCAGCCCGGGTGTGCTCTGCAGTGTTTCGATCAGCCGCTCAATCAGTTCGGACTCAATGGCGACTGCGCCCTCTTCGCCCGCCAGGCTGCGCGAAGCAAAAACGTCGCCGATCACGGCTTTCTCATTTTCGTAGACGCAGAAGATGTAGCCACAAACGCGGCCCTGGTCCAGGGCGACGAATCCGCTCAGCAGGTGCGAGTCCACGTATTGCAGCACCAGGCCGGCGGAGCTCCGGTAATCCCAGCGCAGGTCCCGGCTCCAGACCTCACCCTCTTCTTCCAGCAGCGGTCGCAGATGCTGCGCAGAAAAATGACGCAGATCGAGAAAATCGAGCTGGAGTGCGGATGTCATGAAAGGGCGGGCCGTATGGCGGGAGTTTACGGCATTGCGCGGCAAACGGAAAGGCCGCAACGCGGGATGGTATTCGACTGGTTGCGGGGCAGGCGGAGAATCTATGGTTCCGTGGCCCCAACAGCGGCGACACGGTAGACCATCAGATCTTGCGGGCGATACAGAAATACCGGCTCATAGCTTCGGCCGGCCAGCAGCTTTTTCAGCGCTGCCTGGGCCGCCTGCTCCTTCGCTCCGTGATACTCCTGCGCCACCAGCAGGTGCGCCCCGCTGGGCACACCCGCGTGCTCGTAGTTGGGTACGCGCTCATTCAGATAGAAGGCCAATCCGTACTGCACGTCGCGCCGCGCGCGGAACACGGCCACGGCATGGGGCGCATCGGGAAGAGCGACCAGCTCGTGGGCCAGGGTCCGGGCGGAGTATTTCTGGTCGAGCAGCTGGCCATTCCGGGTGCCGAGCAGAAACACAAGAATCAGAGCGACGGGAATCAGCGTGGCAATGCGCAGCCGCGCCAAGCCAAAGCGAAGCACCGTCACCATCACCATCACGGCGATTGCGAGTCCCACCACCACGGCAGCAACGATGACGCGCAGCGGGGGGGCAGCTCCGTTACGAATCAAAATCTGCGGCAGCATCAGCGCCCCGGCCACCAGAGTGCCGACGAAGAGGGAATGGATCGCCAGCAATCGGTTATGCAGGCCGGTCTTGCGGACGCGGTTCAGATAATCCCCGCACAAGATCGTAATGGGCGGGACCGCCGGCAGGATGTAGCCGGGGAGCTTTGACTGGGAGAAGCTGAAGAACACGACGGGAAAGATCGCCCAGACGACGAGGAACTCCGGAAAGGCATCGCCCAGCCGCGGATTGCCCACGTAGCGATCGGGGTTCCGCCGTACCTTCCACTCGTCAAAGGAGTTGCGGATTGCATCCCAGAGCGCGCTGCCGGCCAGCGCAATCCACGGCATCACGGCAAGGCCCATCACCGGCAGGTAGTACCAGATGGGCTGAAAGTGCCGGAAACGATCGGTGGCAAACCGCTCCAGGTTGTGCTGCAGAAAAAAGACGCGCACGAACTGAGGATTGCGATGCTGCACGGCGATAAACCATGGCAGCACCATCGCCAGATACAGCAGGATTCCCGGAATCCAGATGGTGCGGCGCAGCAGCGACCACTCCCGGCGCAGCGCCGCAAAAATGATGATGATGCATCCGGCAAGGAATGGCGCAACCGGACCCTTGGCCAGCGTGGCAGCGCCGCCGAAAAAGTAGAGATCGAACAGCCAGAACTTCTTGTCCGTCTCATACCAGGCATACCAGCCCAGCATGCCGATGCAGAAGGGCGCCGCCAGTTGCATATCGGTAGAGGCGCCGCGCGCGAAACCGATCACAGCGGCGCAGGAGACGGTGATCAGCGCCGCGTCCAGCTGGCCGCCGGGCCGGAACCGGCGCATGTGCAGGTAAATCAGAACGACGAGAATCCAGGCAAATTCCGCCGAAGGCAGACGGGCCGACCAGCCATGCACGCCAAAATCTTTGAACGCAAACATGGCGCGCCAGTAGTAGAGCGCCGGTTTTTCGAGCCACGGCTTGCCGTACAGCACCGGCGTAATGTAGTCGTGACGGGCGAGCATCTCCCGCGCCACCTGTGCATAGCGGGGCTCATCGGCGCCCACCAGGCCCATCACGGAGCCGCCCAGCCACGGGATCAGTCCGTAGCCAAGAAAGAACGTTGTGAAGGCGATTAAAGTGGCGAACTCAGCGACCGTTGCGGCCGTAATCTGCTGCCAGAACGCTCCGCCCGGCAGATACCTTTTCCACGTTTCGCTTTGAGTGTCTGTCACGGCGTTCAGGATGAAACGGGGCCTGCGCAGAAGCTGCAGGGGAAGACTCTCCCCAGCCTATCAAATCCAGACAGCAGCAATCGGCTGTACGCGATACACAAGCGCTCGCCGGGACAGGAAGACAGCGTGGAGTGCGCCTGCGTCACGCGACGCCGGCGACGCTGCGTGGGCAAAGATGCTGCCGGATGCGATCGAGCAGCCGGTCCATCGCGGAGTACAGCGGCCCTTCGAGCGTGCATCCGCTAGCATGCACATGGCCGCCGCCGCCAAACTGCTGCGCCACGTCCGCGACATTCACCGGGCCCTTGCTCCGCAGGCTGATGCGTACGCGATGATCCGGCAGCTCCCGCAGAAACACCGCGATCTCCACCCCGGAGATGCCGACCGCGTAGTTCACAATGCCTTCACAA
>JAJZCP010000068.1 GCA_021846065.1 Acidobacteriota bacterium | reverse complement strand
CGTTCTTTACGGAGGAGGAGTGCGGTCCATCGGGCAACGCGGAGCCCGTCGCGACAATTTTTCTTACCAACCGCGAGTGCCCGTTCCGATGCACGATGTGCGATCTGTGGAAGAATACGCTGCTCGCGTCGGTGCCCTCAGACGCGATCTCCGCACAGCTCGACTTCGCGTTTCGCCGATTACCCGCCGCACAGACGGTCAAGCTTTATAACAGCGGCAGCTTTTTTGATCCGCGCGCCATTCCGCCGGGAGACTACCTGGAGATTGCAGGGCGACTTCAGAAGTTCGAGCGCGTCATTGTGGAGTGCCATCCGGCATTTGTTGGAGACGCCTGCACCCGCTTTCGCGGCCTGCTCCCCGGCCGGCTAGAAGTTGCGATGGGGCTTGAGACGGCGCACCCGGCCGTGCTGCAAAAACTGAATAAGCGAATGACGCTCGAGCAATTTACCGCAGCGGCAGATTTTTTGCGGAAGAACGATATTGATCTGCGCGTCTTCATACTGGTTCAGCCTCCGTTTCTAGCTGCCAGCGATGCGCTGGAGTGGGCGATACGGTCGCTGGACTTCGCGCGCGACTGCGGTGCCACCGCGGCGACACTCATCCCAACCCGCGGTGGGAACGGGGCGATGGAGGATCTGTCGCAAGCGGGACTTTTCAAGCCGCCCAGCCTCGACGTCTTGGAGCGAGCCTTTGAACACGGTTTGCGCCAGCGTGGCATGCGTACCTTTGCGGACCTGTGGGAGTTGCCGAATCGCGGAGCCTGCGAGCAGTGTTTTCCGCAACGTCTGTCGCGGCTGCGGGCGATGAATCTCCGCCAAGAGCCGTTGCCGGCGATTGTGTGCGACGTTTGCCGCCAGGCAGGGTGCGGCGCATGACGGAACGCTTCGATGTGGCTGTCCTGGGCTCAGGATTTGCAGGGTCGCTTGTGGCGATGATCGCGCAGCAACTGGGCCTGCGCGTCATCCTGCTGGAACGCGGCCATCATCCGCGGATGACGATCGGCGAATCCTCCACGCCCTTATCCAACCTGTTGCTGGAAGAGCTGGCGGAGCGGTATGGATTGCAGCCGCTTCGATCGTTGAGCAAGTGGGGGAGCTGGCGCGCCACACATCCTGAGCTTTCGTGCGGGTTGAAGCGGGGCTTTACGTTTCTGCATCACGGGGTCGTCGCTTCGAACACGATCGGGCGGGAGGTTCAGCTACTGGTGGCTGCCAGTCCACATAACGCAATTGCGGATACGCACTGGTATCGCGCGGACCTTGACGCGTATCTGGTGCAGGAGGCGCAACGGCTGGGTGTTGTCTATCGGGATGCAGTGGCGCTGGACGCCTGCGAGCCCGATGGGAGCGGCATGCGGCTGACAGGAAATTGCGGCGAAACGACCGTTCGGATCACGGCTCGCTTTGTCGTGGATGCGACGGGTCCGCGCGGGTTTCTATCGCGCGCCCTGAGTCTGGGCGAGCGCCCGCTGGACGGGATGCCTGCGACGCAGGCGCTGTATAGCCATTTCATCGGGGTGCGGCGGCTGGATGATAGCGGCTGTGTCGATCTTCCCGCAGAGCCACCGTATCCGCTCGACGACGCGGCCGTGCATCACCTGTTTGCGGGGGGATGGGTGTGGACGCTTCGATTTGCCAACGGAGTCACCAGCGCAGGCGTCGCGGCGACGCAACCACTGGCGGAAACCTTGCGGCTGCAAGAAGGTGAGCCAGCGTGGCAACGGCTGTTGCATCGGCTGCCGGTGTTACAAACTACGTTCCAGGACGCTACGCCGGTGCAGTCTTTCCGCCATCTGCCGCGGATGGCATATCGCAGCGATACGATTTGCGGAACCAACTGGGCGCTTCTTCCCTCTGCGGCCGGTTTTGTCGATCCTCTCCTCTCGACGGGCTTCCCGCTGACGCTGCTGGGCATTGCCCGACTGGCAGCCATCCTGGAAGAAAAATTTGGAACGCCGGAGTTCAGCGTGAGGCTGCAGGAGTACGCCGCGCAGACCGATGCCGAGCTGCTGGCGGCCGCGCGGCTGATCGGCGCGCTATATGCGTCGCTTGAAGACTTTCCGCTCTTCTCTGCGGTATCGCTGCTTTACTTCGCATCCGCAAGCTATGCCGAGACTGTGCGCCGTTTGGGACGACCGGATCGCGCGGGCTCATTTCTGTTGCATGACCATCCGACCTTCGGACCGGCTGCGGCCAGAATTCTTGCCAAAGTGCAGGACGGCGCGACTCGGCGCGACTCGGCGGCATGCATCGAGGAGATTCGGCGCGCCATTGAACCCATCGACGTGGCGGGCCTGACGGATTTCGGGCGGCGAAACTGGTATCCGGTTCACGCGGAGGATTTGCTGAACGCGGCGCACAAGGTCGGCGCGAACCGAGCGCAGATTCTCGAGATGCTGGCGCGTTGCGGCTTCCAGGCAGGCTCTACTTCGCCGGTTCAGGAGTCTCCGGCAGCGGCTGCGACGCAATAACGCCGCGGCCCTGCTGAACGGTGATGAACGCATCCGGGTGCAGATCGCGCAGGACTTCCTTGCCGCCGCCCGGCCAAGCGATGGTCAGCGTGATGCGCTCCGCAGCGTTCGGCTTGCCCAGCCCAAAGGTCAGCGGCAGCTCGCTCTGCGACAGATAGCTGGAACCGCTCTTTACCATCTCACTGGTACGCTGGCCGGTTGACGTGGTGAGCACGGCATACGCTCCAATCGCATCACGGTTTGCCTGGGAGCCGATCAGCCGCACGCGCAGCATGGAATTTTGATTGCCGCCGTCGTTGCGGAGCAGGCGCGCCGGTCCGTTGCTGGTGCTGAAGACGAGATCGAGATCGCCGTCATTGTCAAAGTCCGCATAGGCTGCGCCGCGGCCCACCTGCGGGCGGCGAAAATCTGCGCCAACTTTTCGGGAAACATTTTCAAACTTGCCGTGACCCATATTGCGAAACAGCAGCGGCGGCTCAGCGTAGGAAAGTGTGGGCTGCAGGATGGAAACATCATCGGCCACGTGGCCATTTAAGGCGAGCACGTCGAGCAGACCATCGAGATTGTAGTCAAAGAAAAAGGCCGCAAAGGTGAGCGATCGCGCGGACGCGCTAGCGATGCCGTCCATCGGCGCGTTGTCGGTGAAGAGGCCATCTTTGTCCACGTGGTAGAGCGCGATGCTCTCGTTCGTGAAGTTGCCGATTACCAGGCCCTGCCGGCCGGAGTTGTCATAGTCGGCCGCATCCGCGCCCATGCCCGCGCGCGACTTGCCGGCGTCGCTGTATGCGACGCCGGACTCCACCCCTGTCTCCGTGAAGGTTCCATTGTGGTTGTTGTGGTATAGCTTGTTCGGCTGCGTGTCGTTTGTGACCAGAAAATCCAGCCAGCCGTCGTTGTCGTAATCCAGCAGTGCGATGCCGAGCGCCTTATCGGTGGGGTCATACACGCCTGCGGCCCGGGTGACATCGGCAAATTTTCCGTGGCCTAGATTGTGATACAGCGTAATGCTCTCGCCTTTATAAAGCTCCGGCGTGCAGTAGGATTTGTGAACGCCGTCCAACGAGCAGACCTTGTCGCCAGCCATCGACCAGTCCACATAATGGTCCACGACTAAATCGAGTTTGCCGTCATTGTCATAATCAAACCACGCCGCACTGGTCGAAAAGCCCGACGAACCGACGCCCGCCTGCGCGGTCACATCCTTGAACCTGCCGTGGCCCAGGTTGCGAAAAAGATGATTGTGATCGAGCGCTGTGACGTAAAGGTCGTCGTGCCCGTCATTGTCGTAGTCACCAACGGCGCAGCCCATCCCGTACATCTGCACGGCCAGGCCTGCCTGTTGGGTCACATCGGTAAAGGTTCCATCGTGGTTGTTGTGGTAAAGGGCGGGATAGGAAGGCTTGCCAGGATGCCCGGGCCAGTCCTTTGAGTTGACGAAGAAGAGATCCTGCCATCCGTCGCCGTCGTAGTCGATGACGCAGACGCCGCTGCCCATCGTCTCCGGCAGATATTTTTTGCCGAAGGCGCCGCTGGTTCGCGTGAAGTGGATTCCGGCTTGCGCTGTAACGTCTGTGAAATGCACGGGACCGGTGGGCCGCGCGTTCTTCGCAGAGAGGGTAATAGGAGCCTGCGCCGCCGGCAGTTTTTGCGGGTTTGCTGCTTGCTGCGCCGTCGATTGTGGGGCCTCCGCTTGCGGCGCGGAGGAAGACTTCTTCCGGCACCCGCTCAGCAGACAGAGGGAGAGGCAAAGGAAAAAGTATGCTTTGTAACGGGTTGCGGCGATCAACGATGTTCCTTATCCGCGGCTGGGCGGCATGGCTGGGTTCGGCTCCATGCTAGACGGGAATGCGGCGTCCGCCCGCCGGCGCTTGCGCGCGTCGAGCGCCATTTCAATCAGCAGGGCGATGGGTCCCACCCAGAACAGGGCGTAAAGTTCGGCGTAAATGCTCTGATCGAAGCGGAAGAACATCTCCACAAACGCGACGCAGAAAGCGACGAGGCATTGGCCCTTCTTCGAGCGGACCGTAGTCTTTGGATCGGTGATCATGAAGAAGATGAAGAGCTGATACTCCGGCCCGGTGATCGGTGAAACTTCTGCAAGCCAGGGCTGATGCAGGATCCACGAGCGGATGAGCGCAAGGACCAGAAACGAGATGGCATACGTCGCACTAATGTGGAAGCGCCGCACCCGCCAGATGATGATGGAGCCGAGCACCCAGATGACGGCCATGGACGCCAGATTGTTGCCCCACTGGATGCTCAGCATGGCGACGCTGGCCGGCAGCAGGAACAGCACCACGCTGATACCGAAGTTGGAAGGATTCCAGAGATGGCGGCCGCGGAAGCGCAGCACATATTTTGAGCTGATGGCCAGCGCTGCTGCCACCGCATAGGGCCAGAAATCGGGCGAGCGCAGCAGAATTCCCACGCTGATTCCCGAGATGTAGGCGCTGGCCAGGTTGACCCATTTGCCGAGAAAAATGCGTCCCAGCACAAGTTCCGTGGCGATGGAGGTGGCGATTGCCAGCAGCGTCCGCTCATAGCTTTCGAGAATTCCGAAGGAGAGCTGACCGGCCAGCAGGATGAGTGTGATGAACGCGGGCGGCACGTAGCGGTTATCGAGCGATAACCAACTCTTCCACTGCGGGCGCGGCGGTTTATACGCGGGCGCGGCGATTGCGGCCTGGCTCATTGCTCCTCCCGGATGGGAACGATGTGATTCGGTGCGAGGTGAAGGACGGTCTGCACCTTGCCTGATGGCCAGCGGATGACCAGCTTTTCCAGATGCGGATCTTTGCCCAGGCCAAAATGAAGCCGTAGATCGTTCTGCGCTGCGAACCCGGAGCCAGCCGATACCTGCTGCAGTTGCTGTTGCCCATCCCAATACAAGGTCGCCTGCGCTCCAATGGCGTCGCGGTTGCTTTTGGTGCCTTCCAGGGCAAACTCGATCCACTGGTTTGCCGGGTCCGGATGGTTGGCGTAAACCAGAAGCGGGCCACCCTGGTTTGCCATGATGACGTCGAGTGCGCCGTTGTTCCAGAGATCGGCGACGGCTACCGCGCGGCCGTCATGGCGGTCGGTCACGCCCACCGCGCTCGCTACGTCTTCAAAGTGCCCGGAACCGTCGTTTACCCACACACGCTTTTCCTGATAGCCAGACAAGCTGCGCCCGTCGAAGGGCGGCCAGTTGCTGGCGTCTCCGATGATAGCGCTATTTCCTGCGGTCACCTTCGCAAAGTCGTACCAGTAGCTGCGATGCCGGTCGAGCGAGACGTAGCCGTTGGTCAGGAACAGGTCGAGTGTACCGTCGTTGTTCCAGTCGCCAAATTGCGCGCCAAAACTCCAACCCCCCAGCTCCGCGCCCAGAGCATTTGCCATGTTGACATATTTGGGAACGCCGCCGGCGGTCGAATCCTGCGGCACCCAGAAGTTATTTCCCTGGATCAAAAATCCAGGCTCGGAGATGTTCGAAACGTAAATTGAAAATTTGTTTTGATTGAAGATGTCACCGAACGCGACGTTCATTCCACTCTTTGGCGAGTAGCCGACGCCAGCAAGCTTGCCCACTTCATGGAAGCGGCTCCCGTCGTTCATGTATAGCTCCGACACCCCATAGTCATTGGCGACAAAGAGATCCGGATGGCCGCTGCCGGTCAGGTCTGCCGCACCGGCGGCCAGTGCCCAGCGGTTGCTGCGAATGCCCAGCTTTTCGCTGACCTCTTCAAACCGGCCACTTCCAAGATTGTGGAACAGATATTTGCGGCCTCCGTTCTCGGCGTACTCGAAACTATCGGGCATGATTTTTGTCGTGTTGAGGTGCCACAGGTCGTAGGTCTCGTTGAAGTACCCGCCGAGAAACAGATCCAGCTTGCCGTCTCCGTCGTAATCAAACCAAACAGCGGTGTCGGCGTTGACCCACGCGGGCAGCCCGGCCTGCTTCGAGACATCCGTAAAACCGTGTCCCCGATCATTGTGGAACAACATAGGCCGGCCCCACTTGATGAGAAACAGGTCGGGATATCCGTCATTGTCGTAGTCGCCCCAGACTGCGCCCGTCGAAACACCTGTGCCCGGCTGATTCACGTCGGCAAGCCCGAGTTGCGGCGCAACATCAGTAAACGTGCCGTCGTGGTTATTCCGGTACAAGGCATTTTTAGTACCCTGACGGCTGTTGGTTACGTAAAGGTCCGGCCACCCGTCCTGGTTGTAATCCACGACCGTGACGGAGGCTCCCATCGATGCAATCTCCGGCATGATGGGGGCAAGCTTCGGGTCGAGCTGCGGCATCTGGTGCACGAAGTGAATCCCCGCCTGTTGCGAGACCTCCGTGAAGTAGAAGCCGTACCGGGCGAGCGCCGCGCGCGTGTCCAGTTGGGCACCCGCGGACCCTGACGGATTTCTGCGAGTGAGAATAACCGGGACGGCGATGAGCCCGATAAAGAAGAGGATCAACACTGCGCGCGCGATGGGGCCGCCCTTCATTGATTGGCCCCGCTTTCCAGCGCGTTCGTGAAAACATCCGGCGTCACATAGCGCGTCTGATAGGTTTCCCAGTCTTCGGAATGATGCCGGTAGACCCACTCGTCTTCCAGTGGGAGCGGTGGGGTGTCGTATTGGCGGCGCGCGTGGTACGGCAGCGGCCGCACCGTCGCTGAGTCTACTGAATTGAAGTCGCCGTCTTTCACCCAGCCATCCCCGGCCAGGACATAATCCCGCACCCAACCGGCTGGCGGCGACGCAGGAGCAGGGAAGCGCAGCGCCAGTTCATCGCCCGCGTTCATGATGACGTAGCGATCATCGATCTGCCGGAGCAGCGGCCGCACATCTCCGAACCGCGTGTAATAGCCGGTGAGATCCCGCCAGATTTGCGTAGTGGCGAGCAGCTCGCGATAGTCCGGAATCTCCGGGGACGAATGGCCATTCTGGTGAATGACCGAATAGCCCCGATAGTGCAAATCCGC